>CAZBWZ010000107.1:0-7737 GCA_964495725.1 uncultured Bacteroides sp. | reverse complement strand
AAAACAGATATGGCACAATGGTTTGAATGTAAGATAAGATATGACAAACTGCAGGACAACGGCACCAGCGTCAAGAAAGTGACCGAATCGTTTCTGGTAGACGCGCTATCGTTCACCGAGGCCGAAGCCCGCATCACCGAAGAGCGCCAGCCCTATATCTCGGGCGAATTCTCGGTGAGCGCCGTAAAGCGCACCAAGATTTCCGAAATATTCCCGGATGACGCCGACGATGCCGACAAATGGTATCAGGTGAAATGGCTCATCACCACTATCGACGACAAGGCCCAGGCCATGGGCAAGCCGCCGGTGGAGAAGAAGGTGAGCGTGCTGTCGATGGTGCAGGCCGCCGACTTCGACGGAGCCCTCGCCGCCTTTAAGGAAGGGATGAAGAACACCCTGTCAGACTACGACATTGCAGCCATCTCAGAGACGACAATACTCGATGTCTATCCCGTAAAACTCGGCGAGAAGGAGCAATGACATCCATAAGCGACAATCTCAGACGTGTGCGCGCCACCATCCCGCCCGGAGTGACGATGGTCGCCGTGTCTAAGTTTCACCCCGTCGAGGCCCTGCTGGCCGCCTACGATGCCGGACAGCGTATCTTCGGAGAGAGCCGTCAGCAAGAGCTGCTGAAAAAGACAGCCCTGATGCCCGCCGACGTGAAGTGGCACTTCATCGGACACCTGCAGACCAACAAGGTGCGCCCGCTCATAGGCAAGGTAGCCATGATAGAGAGCGTCGACTCAGTGCGTCTGCTCGAGCTCATCGACCGTGAGAGCGCCGCCGGCGGCGTGCTGACCGACGTGCTGCTGCAAGTGCATGTGGCCGCCGAAGACACCAAATCGGGATTCACCCCAGACGAGCTCGACGCCCTCATCGCCACCGATCCGCACAGCCGCCTGGCCTCGACACGCATCCGCGGCATAATGGGCATGGCCACCAACACCGACGACAACGGGCGCGTGAGGGCCGATTTCGAGGCTATCGCCGCATGTTACCGCAAGGCCGCGGCCACCGCCCCCGCATATTTCGACACCATCTCCATGGGCATGACCCATGACTATCCGCTGGCGATCGATTGCGGAGCCAACATGGTGAGGATCGGCACAGCCATATTCGGCGAACGCGAATATTGACAATATCAACCCTAAAACTACATATTATGACACAAAACAAATCCAACGGGCGCACAATCGCTATCGTGACGATGTTCTTCATATTCGGCATGATATCGTTTGTCACCAACATGGCCGCTCCGTTCGGCAACATCTGGGGCAATACCTACAGCTGGGCCGGCATGATGGGTAACATGATGAACTTCGCGGCTTATCTCTTCATGGGTATTCCGGCCGGCAAGATGCTCACCACCGTAGGCTACAAGAAGACCTCGCTCATAGCCTTGGGCGTAGGTATCTGCGGTCTGCTCGTGCAATACCTCAGCAGTGTCGTGGGCGCTGACGTCGCCGTGTTTGAATACGCCGGCCAGACCGTGGCCCTCAACCTCCTGATCTATCTGTTGGGCGCATTCATCTGCGGCTTCTGCGTGTGCATGCTCAACACCGTGGTCAACCCCATGCTCAATATCCTCGGCGGCGGCGGCAACAAGGGCAACCAGCTCATCCAGGCCGGCGGTGCCATCAACTCCCTCTCGGGCACACTCACTCCCTTCCTGGTAGGTATGCTCATCGGCACCGTCACCGACAAGACCTCGATGGGCGACGTGGCTCCCCTGCTCTTCATCGGCATCGGTATCTTTGTCGTGGCCTTCATCATCATCTCGTTCGTAGCCATCCCCGAGCCCGCGCTCGAGCGCGCACGCGCCCAGGCCGCCAAAGGCATCGCCGCTGTCAACAAATACGAGCACAGCGCATGGTCGTTCCGCCACTTCGTGCTGGGCGCCGTAGCCATATTCTTCTATGTCGGCATCGAGATCGGCATCCCCGGCGAGATGAACTTCTACATCACCAAGCTGCCCTACGAAGGCGCAGCCGCCGTGGCCGGCACATTCGTAGCCGCATACTGGCTGCTGATGCTCGTGGGCCGCAGCCTCTCCACCATCATCTCCACCTGGGTATCCACCCGCAACCAGATGATCGCCGTGAGCGCCACCGCGCTGCTGCTCATCCTCATCGCCATATTCATGCCGGCCGACATCACCATCGATGTCAACGGTGTGCCGGTGCCGACGCTATGTATCCTCATCGCCGTATGCGGCCTGTGTACATCGATCATGTGGGGCGGTATCTTCAACCTCTGTGTCGAGGGTCTGGGCAAATACACCGAGCAGGCCTCAGGTATCTTCATGATGCTTGTGGTGGGCGGCGGTATCATGCCTCTGATCCAGGACATGTGTCTGGCTCCCGTGCTGGGCTATATCGGCAGCTACTGGCTCATCGTGGCCATGCTCGGATATCTGCTCTTCTACTCGCTCGTGGGCTACAAGAATGTCAACAAGGACATCCCCGTGGAGATCGAGACCCCCGGTGGCGACGATATCCGCGACGTAATCTGACAATCACATCCCTTAATGCAGCGACAGCCGGAGGTGACTCCGGCTGTCGCTGTTTATTATCATGTCAAGATCGCCATCATCACTGCCTGTCAGACAACCGGCGATAGCCCCAGCTCATGAATTTCATGAACATCGACAGTAGATATCCCGCCAAGATTGACAACAAGATAAATACCACCCCCGACAGCCATTGCATCAATGGAGATGACAACATATCGCATCCGGCCACAAAACTACCGCAGGGCAACAGCATCACCACCTGAAACAGATATATTTCAAGGCTTATACCTCCGATAAAGCCCAGTACCACACTTACACCCCTTGGCATCTTATCCAGCATACGGCTGCACAGCAGACAAAATCCGGGGACGATAAGGATCAAAGGATACCACTTCAGCATTGTGTCCTCAAGAAACCGGTAGGTATAACTATTCATTAGCCAGACATATACGATGCAACCTATCACGGCGGTAATCTCCAGTATTCTCCTTGATGCTGACGACAGAGCCGGCACATCACAGCCGCGGCTCTTATTATTGAGCACTCCGGCTATGACGCCAGTGACAAAAATAGGCAGTCTCGGTAATGCGAGCGCAGCGTAAGATGAGCATATCCCCGCATATTTCAACGGCATCGGGACAAATGAGCACAGCAATATCACCCACCCCCATCTTATATCCTTGTTAATTAGATAATATATGACCGGAAAACAAAGATAGCACAGGAAGAGGGCCGGAATATACCAATCAAAGGAAGCCCCATCCGGCAAGAAGTATCCTATACCCGTAGACAGTATCAAAATATCCAATATAGAGTAGGAAAACACGAATATTCCCCCGATGATGATCACGGCAAGATATGTGGGATATATTCTTGCGAATCGCCTGCGGTAGAATTTCCAGACCGACTTATACCTGCCGTAGCCCCAGCACAGGCCGAATCCCGAAAGGAAAAGGAAGATATCCACTCCGGCAAATCCAAGTTCGGGGATAACGGGCACGAGCGACACGTGCAGACCGGTGAAGACATGATGTATCAGCACAGCCACGGTGGCTACGCCCATCAATTCTCCGCGATGTTTCGATATGGCTTCCATACAGATAGATTAAAATCAGTACTTATCATCCCGACACACAGATATCCGGCAACGGTCAGATATCGAAGAGCATGGAGAAATTGACGAAGATGCCGCTGTCACGCACCAGGCCGCCGGTCTTGCCCAGGCCCAGACGGTAGCCGGCACTGAGCTGCACGAAGTTGATGACATCAAAGCCCACACCGAAATTCCAGCCCGTATGCAACCTCTCGCCGCAGCCCGGGCCCATCCTTAAGGCGAAATCCGGGCCCGTCACCACAAACGGGGCGGCGAGGTCGCTCACCGACGCCAGCCAGAATTTATACTTGAAATCGACAGGTATGGCGATGAAGTCACGTCCGGTCGACAACCGCCCTTCTCCATCGGCGACGGCAAATGTCACCGGGCGGTGGTCATATATCACAGACGCACCGGCCGCGAATCCGCATTTCTCGGCCTGCCACTCGCAGGTGAGTCCGCCGGCAAAGCCGGAGCCGCCTTTGGCATCCACCGCCGCCGGGGCCACGGGCATCGCGAAATCTCCGCCCAGCCGCAGTCCGTATCTGAATTGTGCATGCGCCGCGCCCGCTATGCCCAGCACAGCCGCCAATATCAATATCAATCTTTTCATACCAATATACTTATCTTATTATCAATGTGACGACATCCTGGCCAGCGACGTGCGGCGCATCTTCACCGGACGGATAGTGCCGTCGGGATTATATTCGAGGGGCTCCACGCACACACACCGGCGTGCGCCATGACCCTTCTTCAGCCCCGGATTGCGCAGTATCGAAAGGTCGGAATTATGATAGAATATATACCAGTCGCCCTTGTATTCCACGATGGAGTGATGATTGGTGCCGCTGCTCACCGGGGGCAGTATCACACCCTGATAGGTGTACGGCCCCATGGGCGAATCGGCCATGGCGTAGGCTATCTGCGGAGCCTTGCCGTTCTTGCTGCCGTTGGAATAAGACATATAATACTTGCCGTCACGCTTATGCACCCACACAGCCTCAAAAAACTCAAAAGCACCGTCGATTATATACACACCCGTATCATTTCCGGCCCCATCCTTGCGTCCGCCGCTGTGGTCGTATGATATCATGTCGGGATTGAGCTTGACGCAGCACACGTCATTCTGGCCCACGAACAGATAGGCCTGTCCGTCATCATCGATCAGCACACACGGGTCTATGAAGTCGCGGTTGCAGTACACCCCCGGGGTATCGATCGACAGCAGCGGGGCCCCTATGGCATCGACAAACGGCCCGCGCGGCGAGTCGCTCACGGCCACGCCGATATGCTTCTTGTCGGTAGGATAATACAGATAATACTTGCCGTCGCGCTCCACGCAGTCGGGTGCCCAGGCCTCACCGTTGGCCCAGTCTGTCAGCGCCAGCGCGTCAAAGCATATCCCGGCATCATGAAACTCCTGCATGTCGGTGGTGTAGTACACATGGTAATCCTCCATCGAGAACGACCGCGCCCCGTGGCGGTCATGCGACGGATACACATACAGCGTGTCGTTGAACACACGTGCCGACGGATCGGCCGAGTATTCATCCACTATGATCGGATTGTCTGCTATGGGCCGGGCAGCCGCGCAGCGCAGCCCCGCCGAGAGGATTATCAGTATCAGGATTCTGATTCTCATGGTATCTGGTTTTAATTCCGGTTATTACAAGTTATCTTTTCAGGGTGAGCACTACGATTTCGGGCCATGCGCCGAAGCGGAAACGCATGTTGCCGCCCGCGCCCGTCGACACATACATCTGCTGGTCGCCCACCCGGTAGAGACCGCCCCACTTGTCAAACACCCAGGCCGAAGGCGACCATCCGAATATCTCAAACTGCATGGCATGGGTATGGCCCGACAGTGTCAGCGGGATACGCGTCTTTCCGGCCACCGCGTCGTCGAAATGGGTGGGATCGTGGCTCAGCAGCACGGTGTAGGCGCCGTCGGGGATACCGGTCAAGGCCTTTTCGAGATTGCCCTTGTTGGCCGAGAAGCGGCGTCCTATATTCTGCACTCCGGCCACGTATATGCTGTCGGAGCCTCGTGTGATGGCGAAATTCTCATCGAGCAGCAGCCAAGAGAATATGCTCCGCTCCAGCTCCATCGTGCGCCTCAGCATCCTCTCGTGGCTGCCGGGCTCAGCGTCACGCGCATACAGCGAATAGTCGTGGTTGCCCAGCACAGACACCACTCCGTCGGGGGCGTGCAGGCGTCTGAGAGTGGCGACGAAAGGCTCCACCTCATCGGGCGTGAAATTCATGATATCGCCGGTGAAGACGATCAGGTCGGGATGCAGCGCGTTGATTCTGTCCACCAGATTGCTGATATACGCGGTGTCGCCGGCGAATGTGCCCAGATGCAGATCGGTGATCTGGGCTATGCGGTAGCCGTCGAAGGCCGCCGGCAGCGACGGATTGGCGATGGTGACATCCTTCACCACGATATGGCGCCAGCCCCACACCAGCCCGTAGACCGCGCCGAGCATCACCACACCGGCCACCACGGCCGCGCCGGTCTGTATCCACGGGGCGGCCGCCGCCCACGGCAGGGCCGCAAGCCTGCCCACCAGGGAGAGGGCCGTGAACACCAGCTTGGGCAACGTAAAGCACAGCAGCATCCACAGAAACACATCAGCGGCCACTGTCCATTGGCCGCGGGCTATCATCAGCGCGCACACAGCCATCACCACAGTAGGCACCCACCACACCAGCTTGACCAGCAGCGGACACCACCGCAGAAACGAAAAGAATATATATAAATCGCAGCCAAATGCGATTGCAAAAAATGCTATGAACGTTAAAAACATACCGTCGGTGGTTGATTCAGATAATCTCAGAGTGCAAATTTACGAAAAAACATCCACAAATTTTTCACTCATCCACTCAGCCCCCACAAAATACACCCCTGATTGTAATAATTTGGCGCAATTGCATAAAAAATGCGTAAATTTGCAGCCAAAAAACAATCAAAACTTAAAAATCAAAACAAAATGACTCAAAAAGCACAACAACTCATGAGCGACAAGGCATGGGTGAGGTGGACGGCGCTGCTGCTGCTGGCACTGGCGATGTTCTGCTCATACATCTTCATGGACATCCTGTCGCCCATCAAAGACCTGCTGCAATCGACACGCGGATGGGACAGCACCGCCTTCGGCACGATGCAGGGCTCCGAGACATTCCTCAACGTATTCGTATTCTTCCTGATATTCGCGGGCATCATCCTCGACAAGATGGGAGTGCGCTTCACGGCCCTGCTCTCGGGCGTGGTGATGCTCATCGGTGCGGTGATCCAGTATTACTCGCTGTCGCAGAGCTTTATCGGCAGCAGCTGCGAGCACTGGTTCAACACACACCTCAATTATATACCCGTGTTTGACGAGCTGGGCATCTCGCCCTTCTACGAAGGCATGCCCGCGTCGGCCAAGCTCGCCGCCGTCGGCTTCATGATATTCGGCTGCGGCACCGAGATGGCCGGCATCACCGTATCGCGCGGTATCGTCAAGTGGTTCCAGGGCCACGAGATGGCGCTCGCCATGGGCTCTGAGATGGCTCTCGCGCGCCTGGGTGTGGCCACCTGTATGATATTCTCGCCCTTCTTCGCCACTCTCGGCGGCGACATCGACGTTGACCGCTCGGTAGCCTTCGGTGTAGTGCTGCTGATGATAGCCCTGATCATGTTCATCGTTTACTTCTTCATGGACAAGCGCCTCGACGCCCAGAGCGGCAAGGCCGAGGAGAAGGACGACCCCTTCAAGCTCAGCGATGTCACCACTATCCTGCGCAGCCGCGGCTTCTGGCTCGTGGCCCTGCTGTGCGTGCTCTATTATTCGGCCATCTTCCCCTTCCAGAAATATGCCGTCAACATGCTGCAGTGCAACCTCACCTTCACCGATGTGCCCGCCGGGTCATTCTGGGGCGGCGAGAGCGTCACCATCTATTCCTACATCGTGATGCTGGTGGTGGCCGCCACAGCCTTTGCCAGCAACTTCACCAAGGGCACCGTGAGATACTTCTTCCTGGCCGTCTCCATCGCGTCGCTCGTAGGCTTCTGCTACATGGGCTACATGCGCCAGTCAGCCGCCACCATCTTCTCGGTGTTCCCGCTTCTGGCCGTGGGCATCAC
>CAZBWZ010000106.1:0-7833 GCA_964495725.1 uncultured Bacteroides sp. | reverse complement strand
GGTCACCGGTGGTGTTGGAGTGGAGTATCGCGCCCCACTGCACCTGCGGGGTCTGTACCTGTGCCGACATGCCTGCGCAGGCGGCAACGGCGAAAATGAGTGGTAATGGTCTCTTCATATATTCTGTTTTTTGATTTATCAATAATATTGTGTCAGCGTGCGGGCTGCGTATTTCCTTTTCTTCACGGTGCAAAGTTCGGTCGATCCTCTCAATTACGAAATACTCATTTTTTGGTATTTTTCACGGTCGGGAGCGTGCGCCTCACACCCCGAAAATACCGTAAAATGATTATTGACACACCTCCTTGCGGGGTCGTAACTTTGTATCCTGAAATGGAAAGAATATTATTGATAGCGATATACATGATCATGACGGTGGCGGCTAAGGCGGCGGCGATACACACCCTGGCAATGTCGGTGACGGATGCCGAAGACGGCGAGCCCCTGTGTTACGCCACAGTGGATGCCGGCTCCGGCCCCGTGCTCACTGATGCCGACGGGCGTCTGGCGTTGCGTCTGCGCCCCGGGCGATACAAGGTGAAGATTTCCTATATAGGATATAAGGACAAGACAGTGGATGTGACAATGAAGGCCGACACACGCCTTGCTGTGACACTCGACAAGGCCGATCAGCTGCTCAAGGAGGTCGTGATCTCGGCCCGCGAGGGCGAGGGCCTCGCCTCGGGCTCACGTATCGATCGCGCGGCCATGGAGCATCTGCAGCCGTCGAGCTTCACCGATCTGCTGGAACTGCTCCCCGGCAATATCTCTAAGGATCCGGATATGGGTAATGCCAACTCCATCACGCTCAGGGAGACCGGCAGTGTCAGCGCCACCGGTGCGAAGACAGCGATCTCCGACGACTACGCCGTCACCTCGCTGGGCACCGCCTTTGTGGTGGACGGCGTGCCGCTCAATACCGACGCCAATATGCAGAAGGTGCCCTCGGCGGCTGCGGGCGATGTCTCCGCGGCCCGCTCGTCGGTCAACCGTGGTGTGGACATGCGCACGATCTCCACCGATAATATAGAGAGCGTGGATATCGTGCGCGGTATTCCCTCGGCTGAATACGGCAATCTCAGTTCGGGTCTGGTCAATATCAAGCGCTCGCGGCGCGTGTCACCGCTCACCGCCCGCTTCAAGGCCGATGGTTACAGCAAGCTGTTGTCCGTGGGCAAAGGCTTCGGCATCAAGGGCCACGACCACATCGTCAACGCCGATCTGAGCTGGCTTGACTCCAAGATAGACCCCCGTGACAACCTTGAGAATTACAAACGCCTCACGGCCTCGGTGCGTGCCGCCCTGAGCTGGCGCGGCAGCGGCATATCCACGATGTGGAGCATCGGCGCCGACTACACGGGGTCGTTTGACAACGCCAAGACCGACCCCGACTTGAATTACAATAAGATAGATGAATTCGAGAGCCGGTATTCGCGCATGGCCGTGTCATCCGACCTGTCGCTGAGGTTGCTCACTCCGCTTCCCGTCTCCACCGTGGCATTCACGGCATCACTGTCTCTCGACAATGACATTGCCCGGCGGCGCAAGCAGGTGGCGCCACAGAGGGCATCGGTGGCGCCGACATCCATGGAGGCCGGCGTGCATGACGGTGTGTATCTCACCCGTGAGTACATCGCCGATTTCCGCAGCGAGAGCCGGCCCGTGAGCTTCTTCGCCCGTCTGCGTGCCGACGGCAACCGCGCGGCCGGGGTGAGCTTCAACGAGTATAAGGCCGGAATCGATCTCTCGGTATCCAAAAATCCGGGCCGGGGTCAGATATATGACCTCACGCGCCCGCTCTCGGCCTCATGGACCACCAGGCCGCGGGCCTTCAGCGACATCCCGGCGCTGTCGGTGCTGTCATGCTACGCCGAGGACAACACCACCCTTTCCTTCGGGGCTGCCAAGCTGCAGGCACAGATGGGTATCAGGGGCATAGCGCTGCCCGCTCTCGACCGCAGCTACGACATGGCGGGACGTATCTATCTCGACCCGCGTCTCAATATGCGCCTGGCCGTCACCTTAGCCCGCTCGTCATCGCATCCGCTCACACTCTCTCTGGCCAGTGGCTACGGCACCACCACACGTATGCCTACAGCCGACTATCTGTATCCCCAGCTGGTGTACACCGATCTGCTGCAACTGAATTATTATGACGTGACAAGCCCCGGCACACACAGCCGTATCAACCTGCGCACATACATAGATGATCCGTCCAACCGGCAGCTGCGCCCGGCCCGCAATCACAAATGGGAGATGCGCCTGGGGGCCGACCGCGGGGGCAATCATGTCAGCGTCACATATTTCTTCGAGCGTATGAGCGACGGATTCAGGTATTCGCCTGTTTATATCCCCCGCTCCTACCGCCGCTACGATGCGTCGGCCATCGATGCGGCATCACTCCAGGGGCCGCCCGACCTTGCCGGTCTGCCCTACATTGATGTTACGGTGCTCGGAGGCCTGCGCCGTGTCACCAACGGTAGCCGTATCGACAAGCAGGGCATAGAGTATCAGGTGTCCACCGCACGCTGGCAGGCGCTGCACACCTCGCTCATCATCACGGGCGCATGGCTGCGGTCGCGCTATTCCAACTCCCGGATGCTGTATCAGACAGTGGGCGATGTTGTGGGCAACCGGCCAGTCAGTGACATGTACGTGGGCATATATGACAGCAATGACGGACGTGTCAATGACCAGTTCAACACCAATTTCATGTTCGATACCCAGATACCGAGGTGGGGCCTCACTTTCTCGTCTACGCTGCAATGTATGTGGTGGCTTAAGACTACCCGCCTGCGTGAGTGCGGGGTGCCGGCCGCATACATCTCTACCGACGGCATTATCCGGCCATATACCGGAGCCTCCGCCGACGAAGACCCCGCCTTGCAGTATCTCGTCAAGGTGTACAACGAGGATGCGTTCCGCACGGTCACAGTGCCCATCGCCCTGTATTTCAACTTCAAGGTATCCAAGCAGATAGGCAAGTGGCTGAGGCTGTCGGCCTTCGTCAACCGCATATTCGACTATCAGCCCGATTACACGAGCAACGGTATCACCATCCGCCGCTCGGCTGATGCCTATTTCGGCATGGAGGGCAGTATTAATTTTAATTTTTAGAAATATATGACTTGCTTCAAGGTTATAGGTTTGATGTTTATGTTACTGCTGATGACATCGTGCGATGACACGCTGTCGGGCACGATTGATCTTGTAAATGTGAAAGTGGAAATCACCGCACCGCAAGATATCGAGGTGGTGTCGCGCCAACATGAGTCAATATCCTTCAGAAATATCTCCAGCGGCAGCGTGACGGCATACAGTCCGGATGATGAGATACGACTGCTGCCCGGCCTCTATGACGTGGGATATTCGGCAGACGTGGTGCTCGGCAACGGTGCCACGGCCTCTCTGCGCGCTCTTGAGCCGGGGGTGGTGATCAGCACTGAGCTGACAGTGTGTCTCGACGCCTACTGCGTCATCGACAATGACGACCTGCTTATATCTGAGATATTCTTCACCGGCACACTGCAGCCCTCGGGCAACAGCTACTACGGTGACGGCTACATCAAGCTATACAACAATACCGGCCATACCGTGTATGCCGACGGTCTGGTGATATTCGAGAGTAAGTTTCTCACCACCGAGAAACGCGCTTACACGCCCGACATAATGGATGAGGCTGTGACGGTGCAGGCGCTGTACCAGATACCCGGCTCAGGCACAGAGCATCCGGTGGCTCCCGGCGCCTACTTGCTGATATGTGATGTGGCCATGGATCACCGTCATGCCAATCCCAATTCGTTTGACCTCTCTCATGCCGACTTCGAGTGGTATGACGAGTCCGGCAAACCCGGCTCGATGGATATCGACAGCCCGCTCGCACCCAATCTCGACAAGTGGTATTGTTACACACAATCGGTGTGGCTGCTACACAACCGCGGATTCAAGGCCTACGGCATAGCGCGGATACCGGTCGGGCGTGACATTTATCTGCGTGACCATCTCTATTCGTTTGACTACGAGATCGTGACCACTGCCGGCAGCTTCCCCATGTCGGGCACCGGCTACTCGCTGCCCAACGTCTGGATCACGGATATCGTCACCTGCAGCGTGGCCTCAGAGTATGCGTGGCAGGTGTGTTCGCCGGCCCTCGACAGCGGATACACGTGGTGCGGCACACTCGACAACGACAAGACGCGCCACTTTCACAGCGTGCGCCGCAAGATGGTGTCGCTCGACGCCGACGGCCATCCGGTGCTTCAGGACACCAACAATTCGGCGGCAGACTTCAATGCCTGCGTCGTCCCGTCTGAGATCGAGGCCCAGCACTCGGCCACTGACAGCAACGGCACGCCCGCGACATCCGTCACCTATGACGGGATAATCCATGTAGCCCTATGAGACACACGGTATTGATCCTCACTGTTACCGCGACCCTCACGGCATCGGCACAGACCGACACCGTCTCTTCGGTCGGCGACCGCATCATGGAGGCTGCTGACCCGATGCTGAGGATACCGTCGCAGAGCTTTGATAATCCGGCGCTCATGCCCATGGCTTACGGCGTGTCGCTGAGCAGTGTCGGGCTCGGATATCACAGCGACAGGCGCGAGGGCGATCCGCAGCGGGGATCGGGCACCAGTGCATGGCAGCCGCAGGTCATGACATATCTACACAGAGGCAATGCCACGCTGTGGGGCGAAGCCGGCTACAGCAACGGACACACCCGCGATGTGGTGTGGAACGAGACAGCCGACATCGACCTGATCCACCCCTACGTCACGGCCGACTCCATAGGCGGACGTATCAACAGCGAGAGCTACAGCTTCGGTGGAGGCTACGCCTATACCGGACGTAGGTGGGGCTGGGGGGCGCAGGGCCGGTATACAGCCGCGCAGCATTACCGGGCAGCCGATCCGCGTCCGCGTGACATCACGGGTCTGCTCGACGTGGGCATAGGCGTCTCGCGTACCGTGTGGCGCGGCTACATGACCGCAGCCTCGGTGAGTCTCCGCCGGTACACGCAGAGCTGCGATATCGATTTCAAGAGCGAGAGCGGCAGAGATATGATATATCATCTCACCGGACTCGGCAATCATTACACGCGCTTTGCCGGCCAGGGGCTGTCATCACGCTACAAAGGCTGCCGCTACGGGGCGTCTCTCGACCTCTTCCCTGCCTCGCGCCACGGATTGTCGGTGTCGGTGTCGGCGAGCCGCTTTATATTCACCAAGGTGCTCGCCGACCTCAACAATCTCCCTATGGCCGATGTATGGCACAATGAGATGCGCGCCCAGGTGGCGTGGCTTAACCCGGGCGAAAAACTGGACTGGGCGGTGGCAGGTAATATGAAAGCCTACCGCCGTCACGGCACGGAGAACATATTCGGTGACGCATCATCGAATATCTATCCGCATATCGGCTCGCTGGAGATGTATGCCGACAATGCCCGCGATGTGTCGTTGACGGCTCTTGTTGTGCGCCACACGCCGCAGTACAGACTATGGGCGCGCGCCGCCGGCGGCTACAGCCACCGGTGCGAGGTGTATGCGATGCCATACGCCACTCAGCTGAGTGCGCAAGCCTACGGTCGTGGCACCGTGGGCTACACACAGGCCGGCGGCATGCTTATATGGCACGTAGTCGCGTCGCTGATTGGCACAGGACACATCGGCACAGGATATGAGGCCGGAGCCGGGGCGGATTTCGCATTGTCGCGTTCACAGGCTCTCGGCTTTAATGCAAGATATATCGGTATTCCGGGCTACAGGAGTCTGGGGGTTTCGCTCGCGCTGTCGTTCTGATCAGGGCTTCACGGGCAGATTGTTGATGTCGATGATGTTGTTGATCACGGCGTAGATGGTCAAACCGGCCGGAGAGTGAATCTTCAGCTTCTGGGCGAGATTTCGGCGGTGTGTGGCCACAGTGTTGACCGATATATTGAGTTTGTCGGCGATCTCCTTGTTGCTGAGGCCGAGCGCCACCCATTTTATTATGTCACGCTCACGTGCGCTTATCTGCTCGTCGGGATTCTCGTCGGTATGGCTCTCCACCTTGCCCTCGTTTACACGGGCCCGGGACTCAATATCGGTCTCGAGACGCTGCACCACAGGCACGAACATCCGGTCTTCAAGGCTGCAGTGCGAGATCAGATCCTGCTCGCAGTTGATTATGTCAAACAGCGCCGAGTTGAGCTTATTGTTATCCTTCTGGGGCAGGTAGCGGATGATGATATCCTTCAGCTCCTGCAGCTTATTGTGGATATTGTGGTGGTTTGACGCGAATACGGAGATGTTGAAGCCGCTGTCAGGCACACCGTTGAGCAGATTGCGCACATAGGTGAACACATGGTCGTTCTCATACCTCATGTGGCTGTATACCTCCTCTACATAATCATCGTAGAATTTCAGTATCATCATGGCGATCTCGTCGCGGCCCGAGCAGTCGATGGCGTCGATGAGCTTGCGGCGTATCGACGGCAGGAAGTAATCGAGATAATAAGAATGGGCGTTGCCCAGATACATCATCAGGGTGCTGAGCGACACATTTCCGGTCTCCACCACAGCAAACGATATGAAATTGATGACAGCCAGAAACGTCTCGCAGTCGATATCCTGATCACGGCACACCTGCTCCACAGTCTTGTCACCGAACCCCAGGGAAATACCGAAACGGCTCATGGCCATCAGGATCTCAGGATTCCGGTTGATGAGCACCCCGAGCCTGTCGCTTCCAGAATATTTCCTGTCCATTATCTTCGGTGATTACCTGTCGTCAGCGGTGCTTGGCATGATACTTGATCAGGCCGCCGATCGATGAAGTCTCCACCCTGCCGATCCTCACACCGAAATCAGCAGCCGCGCGCTCCAGTATCTTGCTGTAAGTGCTTCCCGTCGAGCCCACAAAAGACACCGGGGTATTCTTGTAATCATACTGGGAGATATTGCGGCGGAAAAACTCCATGATGCCATCGTAGACGAGCTTCTCGCAATAAGGATCAGAGATATTGTCGGCGAGGAAGAATGAATACACAGCCAAGGTGCGGTTGGGCTGGGGATGCGTATATATCAGATCCATCAGCTCATCGGCATTGGTATTGAATTTGCTGTAGAATTTCCGGATAAGATCGGCCGGAGCGAGCTCCTTGAGTATATCAGACAGCAGACGCTTGCCCAGATAGGCGTTAGAGCCCTCGTCACCGAGGATATAACCGCCCGCCCGCACATTCTTCACGATGTTCTCTCCATCGTAGCTGCATGAATTGGCGCCGGTGGATAGGATGCTCACCAGACCGGGCTTATCAACGAGCAGACCGCGCGCCGCACCCAACAGATCGCTCTCCACAGTGGCCGGAGTCTTGAACTGAGCAATCAGAGACGACTGTACGATCTTATTCTTATCCGGATTAGCACAACCCGCGCCATAGAAGTAAACATGCTCCCAGCGACGGCGGAAGAAAGCCTCGGGTAATTCCAACCGGATAATATGGGAAATCTCACGACGAGACAAGAAAAACGGATTAAGACCCGAAGTGACAGCATGATCCATCATGCTGTCACCATCGACGATCACCCATTCGGTGCGTGTGCTGTGGCTGTCTGCTATAACATGCATAGGAAAAAAACTTAGACTAAATCATCTCCAAAATTAAGCAAAAACACCCTAACCGCCAAAAAAAACTCAAAAAAAGTGAGCAACCATCCCCCCACCCCCCTAAAGGGGGAGTGGCTGACGCTTGGCCACCGAGATTATCGCCCTACCCGACACCCTGGATTCACCGCCACACCCACACCCTGGATCCATCGCCACACCGACACCCGGGATCCATCGCCA
>CAZBWZ010000105.1:0-7947 GCA_964495725.1 uncultured Bacteroides sp. | reverse complement strand
GTGAGCTGTAGTTTTCATAAATCCAAGTTTTTTGATTGAGTTGAACTGTTGTTTAAAATCTCGTTTCGTTTTCGTTTGACATTATAACCGTAAAGTTTATGTCATTGTTTTGTAACAGTTTTGTTTTGATAAAAATTCTCATCAAAACCCACTTAAACCAATAAAAAACAGCGATAAAAAATTTTGAAAAATTTTTCAAAAAATATTCCCAATATAAAATGTGACAAAATATTCACAATCAAAAATAGCAATGTCACAATCACGCCGACACAATTGTAACAATTCGTGGGGCACCCCCAACCCCCAGAAGGGGGAACTACTATGAGGGTGACAAAAAACTCTGCCTCTCCACATGACACACTCACCAACAACGCAGGCGGCGCGACATAAAAAATAGGTCACCATGCGGCAATGAAAGAAATTATCGTTAATTTTGCACTGTCACCGGCCAATCCGGAGCACTCTATACACAACAACTCATCTGTCATGAAAAAACTGTTTCTTCTCGACGCTTACGCGCTGATCTACCGTGCCTACTATGCCCTGATACGCAGTCCGCGCGTCACATCCGGGGGGTTCAACACCTCGGCTATCTACGGCTTTGTAAACACCCTCGATGAGGTGCTCCGCAAAGAAGACCCGCAGTATATCGCAGTGTGCTTCGATCCGCCCGGCGGCAAGACATTCCGCCACGAGGCATATCCAGAATACAAGGCCCAGCGCGAGAAGCAACCCGAAGACATCACCGCCGCCGTGCCACTGATAAGAGACATACTACGTGCCTCCAACATACCCATGATCGAGATGGCCAATTACGAGGCCGACGATGTGATAGGCACCCTGGCCACACGCGCGTCACACCAGGGATACACCACTTATATGATGACACCCGACAAAGACTACGGGCAGCTGGTGAGCAACTCAGTGTATATGTACCGCCCCTCGCTGCGCGGCCAGGGATTCGAGGTGCGCGGCCCCAAGGAGGTGTGCGAGCGCTACGGCATATCCTCCCCGTCGCAGGTCATCGACCTGTTGGCGCTCGAAGGCGATGCCTCGGACAACGTGCCCGGCTGCCCCGGTGTAGGCGAGAAGACCGCCGTGAAGCTCATCAATGAGTTCGGGTCGGTGGAGTCGCTGCTCGAGAATACCGACAAGCTCAAGGGAGCGTTGCAGAAGAAGGTGCGCGACAACGCCGAGCAGATACGCTTCTCCAAATTCCTGGTGACCATCAAGACCGACGTGCCCATCGATGTAGACCTCGCCAGCCTGGTGCGCAAAGAGCCTGACATCGATGCCATGAAGAAGATATACGAAGACCTCGAATTCCGCACGCTACTCTCGCGTCTCGAAGCCCGCACCATCATCTCCACACCGCTGCCGCCTGAGCCCGCGGCTCAGCCAAAGGCCGCTCCGGCCGACGGCATGGGTTCGCTCTTCGAGCTCACCGACAACGATGCCGGCACCTCCTGCCCCACCCCCGACATCACCATAGCCGACACACCGGCCCTGGTCGCCACCCACGCCGCCGGCGCGATCGCAGCCGGTGAGGCCGGAGTGAATATCTGCGCCTGCGGCGAGGAGGCGATGACAGCTGTATTGACAGGCATAGGCCTGGCCTACGGCGACCATGATGTATACATTCCGGTGCCCGATGATAAGGATTTGCGCCGTGAGATAATGTCGATGCTCCAGCCCATGTTCGAGGCGCCGGACATTACCCTGGTGTCTCACGAGGTAAAGCGCGACATGGTGGTGATGGCACGCGAGGGAGTGGCTTTCAACGCGCCTTATTTCGACACATCCGTGGCCCATTACCTGCTGAAACCAGATATGAAACATACGCTTGAGACCGTGGCTCTCGAGCTCCTGGGCCGGCGAATGTCCTCTACCGACCTCACTGACCTGCAGCGGCGCAAGCAGGCCCTCGATCCCACATGCCAGACACCTGAGCGCACCGCCGAGCGGGCCCGCGTGACACTCTCGCTGCGTCCGGCCCTGACAGCGGCTCTCGACAGAGAGGGCCTCACGCCGCTGATGCGCGACATCGAGCTGCCGTTTGTAAAGGTGCTCGCTTCGATGGAGCGCGAGGGCGTACGCATCGACACCACCGAACTCGCACATATATCCACCCAGCTCACCGAGCGCCTTACCGAGCTGGAGAGCCGCGCCTACTTCCTGGCCGGCGGCCCGTTCAATATAGGCTCGCCCTCACAAGTGGGCGAGATCCTCTTCGGCAAGATGGAGATCGATCCCAAGGCAAAGAAGACAAAGACCGGCGCGTGGTCTACCACCGAAGACATCCTGGAGAAGTACCGCCGCGACTACGAGATTGTGGATGTGATCCTTAAGGTCAGGGCCCTGCGCAAGTTGCTCACCACCTACGTCGATGCCCTGCCCAAGCTCATCAACCCCGTCACAGGCAAACTGCACACCACCTTCAACCAGACCGTTACAGCCACCGGACGCATATCGTCCACCAACCCCAACCTGCAGAACATACCCGTGCGCACCGATGACGGTCGCGAGATACGCCGCTGCTTCATCCCCGACGAGGGCTGCGTGATGCTTGCCGCCGACTACTCACAGATCGAGCTGCGCCTTATCGCCGATTTCAGCGGCGACGAGGCCATGATCGAGGCATTCGCCTCGGGTGAGGATATCCACCGCGCCACCGCCGCCAAGATCTATCACCTGCAGCCCGCCGATGTCACCGCCGACCAGCGCCGCAATGCCAAGACGGCCAATTTCGGCATCATCTACGGCATCTCGGCCTTCGGCCTGTCGCAGCGTCTCGATATCCCCCGCAGCGAGGCCAAGATGCTGATCGACGGATATATGCGCTCTTATCCCAAGGTACGCGAATATATGGATGCCTCAATCGAGCACGCCCGCGAGAAAGGCTACGTCACCACCGTAATGGGGCGCCGCCGCTATCTGCCCGACATACTCTCGCGCAACGCCACCGTGCGCGGATATGCCGAGCGCAACGCCATCAACGCCCCGATCCAGGGATCGGCCGCCGACATAATAAAGAAGGCCATGATTGCTATACAGCACGAGATCGAGCGCGAGGGACTGCGCTCACGCATGATCCTGCAGGTGCATGACGAACTCGTGTTCAACGTCTTCCCCGACGAGCTCCCCCACCTGCGCGACTTAGTGGTGCGACACATGTCGCACGCCTATTCCGGCAAGGTAGCCTTGGATGTATCGGCCGGCACCGGCTCCAACTGGCTTGAGGCCCACTGACCCTCACGTGATCAGCGGGGCATGAGATCGTTGAGTTGCTCAGTCTCCACCAGGAAGCCGTCATGGCCGAAATCGCTGCGTATCTCCTTGTATTCCGCACCCGGTATCATCGAGGCGAGCCCTCGCATCTCGGCAGGCGTGAAGAGGATGTCGGTGGTCATCCCCACTACCAGTGTCGGACAGGTGATGCGAGCAAGGGCCGCCTCCACTCCACCGCGTCCACGGCCCACGTTATGGGTGTCGAAGGCACGCAGTATGGCATAGTAGGAATAGGCGTCGAATCTCTTGACAAGTTTCTCTCCCTGATGCTGCTGATACGTACACGCGCGATGCACCCCGGTATAGGCTTCGTCGGCAGTCTGCTGTGTCAGGTTATAGCCTGTGCCCCCGCGGTAGGTCAGCAGACCTATGGCGCGGGCGGCGGCAAGGCCGCGCGAGCCTCCGCCGGGACGGTCCTCAAAAAAGGTAGGGTCGGATTCTATGGCCATGCGCTGGGTCTCGTCGATGGCCACCGTCCACGGCGATGCCTTGGCATCTGTGGCCAGGAGCACCAGACGCCCGAACCGCTCAGGCTCGGTCACAGCCCACTCCACCGCCTGGAATCCGCCCACAGAGCAGCCCACCAGCATCTTTATGCGGCCGATGCCGAGGGCTGAGGCAAGCACGCGGTGGGCGCTGACTATGTCGCGCATGGTATAGCGCGGGAAGTCGCGGTAATACGGACGGCCCGTGGCGGGATTTACGTGCATCGGGCCGGTCGTGCCGTAGCATGACCCGAGGATATTGGCACAGATGATGAAATTTTTCGTAGGGTCGAGAAATCGACCCTCCTCGACCGTGCGCGGCCACCAGTCGGCCACATCGCTGTTGGCCGTGAGCGCATGACACACCCATATCACATTGTCGCGTGATTCGTTGAGGGTGCCGTAGGTATGGTAGGCGATGGTGAGCTCGGGGAGGCTGCCTCCAAGCTCCAGATCAAACGGTCGGTCGTGTCTGTATAGTTTCATCATGTCGGATCGGTGATTTTTATGCAAAGGTAAGCATTATGCGCCGATTATCGAGACCTCTCCCCGATTTTCACGTTTTATTCACCAGCTACCGTAACTCAAAATATTTAGTTGCAATTAACCAAATAATTCGGAATGAGTGCCTAATCTGATGAGCTTTATTATATCTGCCTCTTCATCATACCAGATCAGAAGATAATCGCCTTCGATATGACACTCCATGTGTCCGGCATATTCACCGATTAATACATGGGCATGATATTTTGGTGGTATCGGTTTGCCTGATCGCAAGTATTCTT
The DNA here is from genome assembly GCA_964495725.1 of uncultured Bacteroides sp. GTDB lineage: Bacteria > Bacteroidota > Bacteroidia > Bacteroidales > Muribaculaceae > CAG-873. The sequence continues at coordinate 3,389 of CAZBWZ010000105.1, read as the reverse complement.
CTACGAAATCATAGAGTTTACGTAGCTTCTTGGGTTGATTTGCATATCGTATCAAATCTTTCTTGAAACTTTTGGTAGCCTTGATCTCCTTCATTTAACATCAAGAGATTTCAGGAACGAGTCATAATTACTCATATCTACCGTCGTGAGATTAGATTCGACCTGCGCTTCTTTCATTACTTCGATGGTCGTGTTATTGGGCTTATAAAAGGCCACGTCCATCAATATCGTTTCCACATAGTTATTGAGACTGCGGTTATCTCTCGCTGCCAATTCTTTAAGACGTTCTACCAAATCGGTGCGGAGCCGAAACATTGTCGATTTCCTATTTATTGCCAATTCCATAGTGCTATCATTAATATTGCAAAGTTATATGCTATTAATAGCATAAACAAATTTTTCTGATAAATGTTTGGAAAATCCTGAGCTACATTATTAAAAATCTATTGCTTACATAATCTTTGGCATGACCGGCGGAAGGAAAACCAAAGGGCGGCTCAGCTGTTAATATGATATTATTGATTATAAAACCGACTAATATGAATGACCGACTTACTTATAAAGAGAAGGAATCTCTGCCCGACAGCGTGTTCGGGCTGCCGCAACGCCGTGAATATCCTATGCCCGACGCAGCCCATGTGCGTGCCGCCGAGTCATATTTCCGTTATTGTCCGGAAGAACTGAAACCTCAGCTGGCACGTGCCATCCTCGCCCGCGCCGCCGAGTTTGGTGTCGATGTGGAGTCACCCACCGTCAAGGCCTACGCCCAGCGCTGACACGGCATTTTTTCGCGGCTGCCTATCAGTAATCCTTGTGCATCCGGTGTACTCTGCGGGATATTTACTGTGTGATCGCAAAAAAGATTATTATCTTTGCATACAGATATGGTATACGGTATAATCATAGGATTCCTGATTGCGGTATTGATAATGGCCGCGGTAATCAGCTGGCGCAACGGACGTGCCGCCCGCAAGGGACGCCGCGGAGAAAAGGTGGTGGCAAAGGTACTTGCAAGGCTCCGCAGCAAGGAGAATATCGTGCTCAACGATCTGCTGGTGCCGTCGGCCAACGGACACACCTCGCAGATCGATCATCTGGTGGTGTCGACCCGAGGCATCTTCATCATAGAGACCAAGAGCCACACAGGCCGGATATCGGGCAGCGAGAACGCCCATTACTGGCAACAGCATCTGTCGTCGCAGACCAAGACTTTCTATAATCCGCTGCTGCAGAACCGCAGTCATCTCAGTGCCGTACGCAAGTTGCTGAAAGGCTGCCCCGGCCTCGACGAGGAGGCCTTCGCCACAGTGGTGGTATTCACCGATGCGTGGCGGCTCGACATCAAGGCCGACGATCTTGTGATACACCGTGCTCTCCTGCCCGACAAGCACGTACGACGCACTGTCATCCCTGCCGAAAGGCGTAAGAAGAGGTGGTGGCGGCCGGGCGGTCAGGTGATACTCGATGAGCACAAGATGGCCACGCTGCTCGACGGACTACGTGACGAGATGGAGCGCCGCCCCCGTATCATCAGCCGCGACTCGCTGCAGGCCATCGCCGACAGGCTCACGGTGGCGGGCATACCGGGCAGCAAGGCTCGCCGCGAGCACACGCGCTACGCCCGTCAGACCTCAGCGGCCGTCTCGGCCGATATCTCCGCCGGGAGATGTCCGCGCTGCGGACGCGACCTTGTGATCAGGAAAAGCGGCGGCACGGAGTTTGCGGGCTGCACCGGCTATCCCGAGTGCCGCTTCACCTGCTCCATCGACCGCCTCCGCCACTGATCCCACCACCCCCTACGCAAGGCATCTCGTCTGATGGTGGGTCTCACGCAGAGGAGCCGAGGAGCAGAGTTGTGATAATAAAGAGATTTTAAGCATGAGGATAAGCACAAAAATTGAGTGATTGGCAACGCCACCAATAACGCTCCTTGCGACCACATACACAAATTAATCTCTGCCCCTCTGCTCCTCTGCGTGAGACCTTTAACAACATACGGCTCAGCGTAGGCGCGACAGGTCAGGTCAGCCCCGACAAATCCAGTTTGTACACTCCTATGTTGTTTTCGAGGGGCTTTACGAACATAATCATGTAGATAGGGAGATTTGTGATGTTGTCTTTCACTTCCGTATTGCCATTACACAACACTATTGCATCATAGAGACTACCGGGGTAATCCTTCATCAGATTTGACAAGGCAGTGTGCTTCTGATGATCCTTTCCCGATTTCACCTCTATCGGCATCACTTTGTCGCCAAGGGAAATTACAAAATCCACCTCACCACGCCTCTTGTTATTGTAATAATATGGAGTGATACCATGAGTCAACAATTCCTCGGCCACAGCATTCTCATATACTGCCCCTATGTTTATTGAGGAGTCACCTGTCAGGATTTTCAACTGTATTCCGTTTGCATACTGGGCCGCTAAAAGTCCGACATCGTTGCTAAACAATTTGAATAGGTTGCGGGTCTCTGACAGCTTGAGTGGCACCTTGGGCTCGTCTACATTATATACCGGTATGGCCACCCCGGCATCCTTAAGCCAAAGAAAACTATTCTCATACCTTTCAAACTTGGCATGCTGGTGCAGGGCTTTGAGTATGAATCTTTTGTTTTTGGCATCGAGCTCGGACGGGAGCATATCGAATACCTCCTTGATCTTCAGTTTATCATTTTGTGCATATTGCGCGATATCCTTACGATAAAGAGCGACTATATCCTGCTGTACGCGCATCACGGTATTGACATTGTTTGATTCCTTATACTCGGCGACCGCCGCCGGCATTCCACCCACTATCAGATACAACCTGAAGAGTTGCACCATCTTTTCATGTACTATAGCGTCTACCGGAGTTCGTTCTTCAAAGCATTGGCGCAAATTGGATATGACAGTATCGGCGACACCCATGTTGATGATAAACTCCATGAAGTCTAAAGGGTAAATCTCCTTGACACCCATATAGCCGACAGGCTGTGATTTGATATCCTTAAGTTCTACCCCGAGCAGAGAGCCACTGAGAATATATCTGTAACGCCCGTCATCCACCAGAAACTTTATCGCAGTGACAAGATTGTCGCACTTCTGTACCTCATCAAAGAAGATAAGTGTTTCTCCCGGCACCATTGGAGAGGATGTCAAAGCTGATAATCTGAGTATGATCTCATCAGCCGATGTCACCTCGTTAAATAGACCGACAGCTTCGGGGTGCTCGATAAAATTAAGTTCGATGAAATGCTTGAACTGCTTGCCAAGCAATCTGGCCAGATATGTCTTTCCGGTTTGTCGTGCACCAGTCAGCAACAAAGCATTTTTTGATGTCTTGTAGAAATCTTCGATGTATTTATTGGCCTCGCGATATAGCATAGTGATATTATATTGATTACCAA
>CAZBWZ010000104.1:0-8074 GCA_964495725.1 uncultured Bacteroides sp. | reverse complement strand
CATTATTGTGTGGCTATCTCACCTTGAGGTTGAGACAGCGCGTGCCGGCTATGTCTGCGGTGATACGTGAGCCGGGCCGCAGCGGCAGGTCTGTGCCGAAATCCTCGAATATCACGAGATCGCCCGATTTGATGGTGGTGGCGGTGCTGATGCCGGATATGGTGTCGGCCAGGGATATTGACTGCGTGTCCACGTGTATCGCGGTGCCGTCGACATCTATGTCGATGTGGGGGGTGGCGGGTGTCCAGTCTACGGTATGCCCCATGGTGACGGCGCTGTCGATTATGGCGGACAGGCCGCTGGTGATGTAGGCGCTGTCAGTGGCGCACAGCAGGCACACCGCCGTGACGGCATCGGTATATCGCAGGGCGAAGCGTGGGGCTATGTGCTTGCCCAGACGCGAGATCCTGAATGCCGGACACACTCTGGCGTACCAGCCCATGGGCAGGTCGGGCACGAATAGCGGCATGGTGTCGCGGGCCACTGCCGAGTCGGCACAGATGCGTGTCACGGGTATCTGCCGGTCTCCGCCTATTGAGGCGGATGTATTCTTCACTATGATTGCTTTCATTTCATTGCATGAGTGTCGCGGGCCGGATTGCCGGGGGTCACGGAGCGGTGATGGCCAGACGACGCGCGGCGCTGTCGTAGGTCAGGCCGTTGTCATCCGAGATGGTAGCGCGGTAGAGGTAAATGCCTCTGGGCAGACGGCGGCCCGCAGCGTCACAGAGATCCCAGGTGATGGGGAAGGTGGTGTTCATGTCGGAGGGCAGTGTGGCCGTGGTCTCCCACATCTTGCGGCCCAGCAGGTCGTAGACGGTGATGGAAGTGGTGAGGCGGGCCTCCGGACGATTGTGGGTGATGTAGAACTTCACATCCGTACGGGCCGGATTCACATCGGTGTATACCTTGTAGAGGGTGGGGGTGAGACCCTCGGTCACGTTGAAGCTGATGGTGGCCGCCGATGAGTTGGAGGCGGTGTCCCACACCTTGAGGGTGAGTGAATGTTCGCCGGGGGTGAGGTCGCTCAGGGGATAGCTGATCACGCCGCCGGGGGTGCCGTCGGTCGATGTGGTGTAATAGAGCGACACATCGGTATAGGTGGTGCGTCCGTCGAGGGTGAGCACCATCTGGTGGCCTATGCCCGATGCCGAGATATTAATACCAATGTCATCGTATATGCGTGCGATGGCCAGCGGCGAGGTGTTGACCTGGTCGCCGTCGGTAAAGCCCTCTTCGTTGAGCACAAACGTCTCGATCACCGGAGGTGTGGTGTCGGGCTCGACACTCTCGTCATATCCGTAGACATAGAAATCGCTGTTTATTCCCACCGCCTCGGTGGCCTTGTCGGTGGAGCAGGCATACATATTCATCGTGGCGGGCCTGAAGTTGTTGGCGACCTCGCCGGGCATGGCCACCTGCATCACGAAGCGGCCCTCTTTGGCCTCGGCGATGCCCGAGAAGAGCAGGTCGCCGTGCTGCTCGAATGTCTCCACCACATTGCCCTTGGTCTCTCCGTGTGTCGAGCTGCTCTTCTCGGCATCATATATATCTACTGAGACGGTGCCGTTGAAGTCGGTGAGCACCTGTCCGTCGGGCGAGCACACGCTGCCGCTGATGGTGGTGCGCTGCAGAGCCAGCAGTGTAGCCTGATTGTCGGGTGTCACCTCGGTGTCGCCTATCTTATCGAGACGCACGATGTTGTCAGGAGTGGCCAGCTGCATGGCCGGGTCGCCCATGAGCACGAATCTGAGACGGTTGACACTCGATACACGGTAGCCATCGTCGTTGAGCAGGTTGTTCTTGGCGTTGAGGTATATATCACCCAAGCGTGGCAGCCGGCCCTCTGCGTCGCGGTGTGAGAGATAGCGGCCGATGGCGGCGGTGAAGTAGCCGTTTTCGCTGATGAATACGGGTCGTGTGGCGCTGATGGTGGCGATGGTGCCGCCGTTGGGCTCATGAAACAGTATCTCGCCGCCGCTGATGGTGTTGCTGTCCCATCTGAGGAAGTCGCAGGTAGCGGCCATCAGCACCGGTACGTTCTTGAGGTAGAGATTGTTGATGTCGTTGTAGGTGAGCATTCGTTCGCTGGTCCAGCTGTGGTTGTTGGCGTGTCCTACGTAGTTCCACCACACGACACCCTCGTCAAGCATTCGGTACATATCCTTGCGGCCGCCCTCGCAGGTGCCGCCCACGAGATTGTATGCGTCGATGTATACCTTGGAGATCAGGTTCTGGTTGTTGTCGGTAGCCTGTATGTTGTTGATTATCTTCTCTGTCTGCTTAAGGTGTATGCCGTTGTCGCCATCATCGGCCAGGAATAGCAGGCGGTTTTTCCACGCGCCGGTCTTGGCTGAGTGTACATATTGCTCAAGCTTGTCGACGACATTGCGCGCCTCCGATACGCTTGTCACCGGCATACGGCCCACGGCCACGCAGAGCTCGTCATAGCCGGGATTGGTGCCCTTGTTGTCGCCGAGCATGGCGATGAAGTCGTCGGTGCCGTAGGCATCGTTGTCTGAGAATTGCAGCGAGCGGGTGCCGGTGATCCACGACGGGATGGTGTTATACGCGCCTGCGCCCTTGAATTGCGATGTCAGGTGACGGTTGTCATAGGTCGAGCGGCCCATGAGCAGGGCGTATCTCACCACATGGTCGCCGTCGGCGTTGCCTCGGTCGTAGAGCATCTTCAGGCATTTGCGCATCGCGGATACATCGGGAGAGCCGGATGAGAATTCGTTATATACCTCATTGACGTTGAGCACGGTGACTTTGAGCGGACTTGCTGATGTGGCATGTATCTGGGCTATGCGTTCGGCCTGTGCGGAGTATTCGGGCAGAGTGAATATCACCATGTCGGTATTCTCGGTGGCATGGAGATTCTGATTGGCCACGGTGCCTGCGAAATCGGGGGCCGGAATAGAGGCGTTGTCGCTCCACGCGGCGTATTGACGGCGGCCCGTGTAGTCGTTGCGCCATGTCAGCGACTGGCCGTCGGCGCCGGTGTTGAGCCGTGTGATAGCGGCCGGATCGGTCACGTCCCACACCCTCACGTTGGCCTTGCCGCCGGTGGCGAGGCTGATGTCGGCCGACGATGATGAGAAGTTGAGGTATCCGCTCTGCGGCAGCGCGATACTGCGCTCATAGTTGACCGTCACATAGTCGACCCACGCGCTGATGATATTGGAGATATTGCCCAGCGACACCGTGATCTTGAGCTGCTCGCCCTGCTGCGGCACCATGTGGTGGGTGGTGGAGTACAGGCCGTGTACGTAGGCCGATTTGGTGCAGGCGGCGATATGGTCGGTGGACACGGCATCGAGCTTCTGATTGTTGACGGTGAAGCTTGCTATGGTGGATGTGTAGTTCTTGGTCACCAGGGCGCACTCCATCCAGGCATCCGTGCCGCTGACACGGCCGGGCAGATTGAAAGAAAACTCCCTGTTGTTCTGAGTCTTGAGATTCTCGCCCACCAGCACGTATCCTGCCTCGCCGGGCGATGTGGCGTCTATCTCATGCTGCAGCCTGTCGATAAATGTGGTGGCCGGTGTGCCGGTGGCGGGCTTGCCCTGGGCCGTGATGGCCGCAGGCTCTGTATCGCTGTCGGTGACGAAGTAATATCCGGCTGTGGTGTAGATGTTGTTCTCGATATGTGCGTATTCCCTGATGGATGTCACCCATTGCTCGGGCCCCACGCCGTAGAATACGATGCCGTCGGCCACCGTCTCGGTCTGCACCATGGGCAGGTCGTCGATGTAATTGGCCTGTGAGAGGCGATCGTCGATGCGCTTGCCTCCATAGCCGTATACCCTCACTCTGGCCGGATCGTTGAATCCCCATTGCGAGAGCTGCGAGCGTGTGATCTTGTATATGCCCGATTGCGGCACGCTTACCTTGACCCATCGGCCTGACGCAAGCACGGATTGGGGCGCGTATGTAGATAAAGGCAGGGCGTAAGCCGTGAGCGTGGAGGCCACGGCTACAAACAATGTCAGTAAATATTTAGATATATGTCTGTATGTCACTGTATTGTCGGTTTATTGTGTTTTTATTCAGCTTATTTGCCGCTTATCAGTCCGCAGCGGTCTCTTGCATGGGTGTGATCTCTGCCGCGGGGCAGGTGGGCGTATGGGTCGTTATAGATGAGACTACCTACTTAGTAACGTAATTATCGGGCGTTTATTGTGGGTTTACGGTGAAAGGGATTACGGGCGAGGGACCTTTTAGTATCCTGGGATTGCAGGTGTTGATGTCCACGGGGCCGTCTATGCCCTTGACGTGGCCGCGATGGCTGTGCTGCCAGTATAGCCAGTCGGGCACAACGGGGGCATCTGACAGCGAGCATATCCACAGCGGCACATCGTCAAACTCCCCGTCGATGAATTTCACGCGGTCTTTCTTGTTGACGTAGATGATCACGGGGTATCCGGCGCTGTGGAGCGCATCCACCATGTCGTGGAGCTCGCGTTTCACCTTGGTGATGGTCTGGTCGAGGTTGTTGCCCGAGCGCTCGACATCTATGGCAAGCGGCAGGTCGAAATCCTTGCCGGCTATGGTGTTGATGAAGTGTGAGGCCTGCACTGCTCCCGGGGTCTCGAACCTGAAGAAGTGGTATGCGCCCACAGGCAGGTTGTGGGCCCGCGCGCCGTTGTAGTTGATATTGAAGTTGGCGTCGCAGAAGTCGGCGCCCTCGGTGGCCTTTATCATCACGAAATCTATCGTGTCGGTGGTCACGAGGCCGAAATCGATGTGTCCGTTATGGGCCGATATGTCAATGCCCTTGATGGGAAATTCGGCCCTGCTGAGATGATGGGAGGGGTAGGAGGGGCGTGTCATGACGATATACGCGGTGACGCATATCGCCATGACTGTGATGGCATTGATGATAATGCATATTTTACGGTTGCTTAGCTGCATCGCCGGCTATCTCCCCTCGATTGCCCGGGCCATCGCCCGGGCGGCGCGGCGTCCGTCGCCCATGGCCAGAATCACGGTGGCTCCGCCGCGCACGATGTCGCCGCCGGCGTAGAGTGCGGGTATCGACGACTGCATGTCTTCGTTGACCTCTATGGTGCCCTTGCGGCCCACCTCCAGTCCCTCGCCTTCGAGCGACCGCGGTATCAGCGGGTTGGGCGACACGCCCACGCTGATTATCACCTCGTCGACATCGAGCTCCATGATATCGCCCTCGATGGGCTCGGGAGCTCGGCGTCCCGATGCGTCGGGCTCGCCCAGACGCATATGCTGCAGCACGGCTGTGGTGACGTTGCCCTTATCGTCTCCGCGGAATTCCACGGGGGTCCAGAGTGTGAGAAACTCCACGCCTTCCTCCTTGGCGTGGCACACCTCCTCCACCCGGGCCGGCATCTCTTTCTCGCTGCGGCGGTATATGATGTAGGCGTGTTCGGCGCCCATCCGCAGGGCGGTGCGCACCGAGTCCATGGCGGTGTTGCCGCCGCCCACCACGGCCACGCGGTGGCCTTTCTTCACGGGCGTGGCGTAGCCTTTGCGTCCGGCTCCCATGAGGTTGACGCGGGTGAGGTATTCGTTTGACGACATCACGCCCACCAGATTCTCGCCGGGCACGCCCATAAACCGGGGCAGTCCGGCACCCGAGGCCACGAAGACGCCGTCGTAGCCGTCGGCGATGAGCTTGTCGTAGGTGATGGTCTTGCCCACCACCACATCGGTCATGAACTGCACGCCCTGGCGGCGCAGGCTGTCTATCTCGGCCTCCACGATGGAGTTGGGGAGGCGGAATTCGGGTATGCCGTATTTTAGCACTCCGCCTATCTCGTGGAGGGCTTCCATAACTGTGACCTTGTAGCCCAGACGCACCATCTCGCCGGCGAATGAGAGGCCGGCGGGGCCTGAGCCTACGACGGCCACGCTGTGGCCGTTGGGGCTCGGGGGCTCGGGTGCGGGTGTGCCGGCATCGCGGTCGTAGTCGGCGGCAAACCGCTCAAGATAGCCTATGGCTACGGGTTGGCGCCCCATCTTGTGGTATATGCACTTGCTCTCGCACTGCTTTTCCTGGGGGCATACGCGGCCGCACACGGCGGGCAGGGCCGAGGTCTCCTTGAGCACTGCGGCGGCCTGTATTATGTCGCCCCGCTGTATGTTTTTTATGAATCCGGGGATGTTGATCTGCACGGGGCAGCCGCTCACGCAGGCGGGGTCGGGGCAGTCGAGGCAGCGGGTGGCCTCAAGCACGGCCTGTCCGCGGCTTATGCCCTGGTTGACCTCCTCGTTGCATGTCACGCGGTAGGCCGCGTCGAGTTCGGGCATGCGGCAGCGTGGTATGGCGGTGCGCTCTTTGGCTGTGAGGGCCTTGCGCAGTTGCTCGCGCCACTGTGCGTCGCGCGGAGCTATTGTGTTGTGGTGTATCATCAGCTGTAGCTTTTAAGTCGCATCATCATTTCGTCAAAATCCACCTGGTGGGCATCGAATTCGGGGCCGTCGACGCATACAAACCGTGTCTTGCCGTCTACGGTGACGCGGCAGGCGCCGCACATGCCTGTGCCGTCGACCATGATGGTGTTGAGCGAGCATATCGTGGGCACATTGTGGCGGGCTGTGAGCAGCGACACGAATTTCATCATCACGGCGGGTCCTATGGTCACCACCATGTCTACCTTCTCGCGTGCGATGACGCTCTCCACGCCGTCGGTCACGAGGCCTTTGGTGCCGTAGCTGCCGTCATCGGTCATTATTATTACTTCGTCGGAGTGCTCCCTCACCTGGTCTTCGAGGATGATGAGGTCTCTGGTGCGGGCGGCGAGCACCGACACCACCCGGTTGCCGGCGGCCTTCATGGCCTTGATGATGGGGAGCAGGGGAGCGACGCCCACTCCGCCGCCGCAGCACACCACTGTGCCGCAGTGCCCGATGTGAGTGGCTTTGCCCAATGGGCCTACCACGTCGGTGAGGCAGTCGCCGGGTGCGATGGCGCATATCTGGCGTGTGGATTCGCCCACGGCCTGCACCACTAAGGTGATGGTGCCCTGTATGGTGTCGGCATCTGCGATAGTGAGTGGTATGCGTTCGCCTTTGTCGCCGCATCTCACTATCACGAAGTGGCCGGGGCGGCGCGAACGCGCTATCAGGGGCGCCTCTACCACCAGCTTCACCACATTTTCTGAGAAATGCTGTTTTTCAATGATTCGGTTCATTATGTATTGTTTATGTCTTTGCTGGGTGTTTCAGGGGTGTGCGGGGCTGCTGCGCCCGCACGGCAAATATACATATTTTTTTAAACATATATGCCCTGCGCCCTATTCTTTTCTCATCGCCGCCATCGATTGCGTGATCCTCTTCTGTCCGAAACCTCACGCAGAGGCGCGGAGGCGCAGAGAATTTTTTTGCTACATGAGTGATTTTATTATGTGGAATATGGTGTTGAAAAAAGTTTCTGTGGGTTTTTAAAGAGTTTTCGCGTGTGACTCCCGATAGCGTCAGGCGGGATATCACACGCGAAAACAATTAGAAACGCGCAAAAACCGAGGCCGAGGCCTCGCGGGATAGTCAGAGACTTTATTTCACTACCATTTTGTGTGAATTACCGCCCTGACGGATGATGTAGATGCCTGGAGAGAGGCCGTCAATGGTCTTTGCCATCTTTATCCCTTGAGGTTGAACACCTCATACGGCAGATTGTCATCAAAATCAGCCACTATATCGCTGATGCCATTGAAATCGTAGGGTTGAATATTTTGGAAATTCTTCCATGGCTCAATCTCCATGCACTTTTCAACCGCCGATGCCGGCACATAAAGTGTGGCATTGCTGTATGTATCGATTCCAAAGAGACATTCATTGGCTGTGATTTTTCAGGAAGCCTTTATAGAATAAATCCTGCGTTTTAATCTGCTTCTATCCTGCGACGGCTCGGCTGAGCCTCAAAATCCCGCCTTCGGAATCCTTCTCCATCCTTTTCCTTAAAATATCTCTGCGCCTCCGCGACTCTGCGTGATGCTCTCGCCGGAGTTAATTATTTGGTTTTTTACAAAAATAGATGGTTTAATTGTTTGGATTTTTACAAAAAATGGCAAATTAATTCCTTGGATTTTTACAA
>CAZBWZ010000103.1:0-8158 GCA_964495725.1 uncultured Bacteroides sp. | reverse complement strand
GGATGCCTCGGCTGTGGTCAACAAGAAATATCAGGCTTTCTTTGAGGAGCGCAAGTCGCGCGAGCAGAAAAACGAGCAGGCCAAGACCGAGCTCTGCGAGCGTATCGAGGCTATCGATCTCACTAATGTGAATTCGTTTGCCGAGTGGGATCGCCTCACCAATGAGATCATCGCCCTGCAGAACGAGTGGAAGACCTTCGGATTCGCCTCGCGTAAGGTCAACAACGCGCTGTTTGCGAGATTCCGCGCACGCTGCGATGAGTTTTTCGCGCAGAAGGCAGCCTACTTCAAGGAGGTGAAGGAGCAGTATGCCGCCAATCTGGCCCGCAAGACGGCCCTGGTGGAGCGCGCCGAGGCTCTGAAGGACAGCACCGACTGGCGCAAGACCTCTGATGAGCTGGTGGCCATGCAGAAGGAGTGGAAGAGTATCGGAGCTGTGCCCAAGCGTCACAGCGATGCCATCTGGAAGAGATTCATGGCCGCGTGCGATGCCTTCTTCGACAATAAGAAAAACGCTACGTCAAGCCAGCGCTCAGAGGAGCACGCCAATCTCAAGGCCAAGAATGAGATCATTACCAAAATTCAGGCCATAGGCGAGGATATGCCTGATAACGAGGCTGCCGAAATGCTCCGTGCCCTGCAAGACGAGTGGCAGGCCGTGGGCCATGTGCCTTACAAGGATAAGGACAAGGTCAATGACGCATACAGAGAGGCCGTGGGTGTGGTGAGACGCCGCATCAACAAGAACGAGAACCGTGCGCGCATCGACAGATTCGAGAGCAATCTCGCCCAGATGGGCAGCGACCAGCAGAAGCTGTATCGCGAGCGCGACCGTCTTGTGCGTGCGGCGGAGACACGCCGCAATGAGCTGCGCACATATGAAAACAATCTCGGATTCCTCACATCGAAATCCAAGTCGGGCGAGAGCATGATGAATGAATTCCGCCGCAAGATCGACAGGCTTAAGGAGGATATGGCCTCCATCAAGGAAAAAATCGATATTATCGACAGCAAGCTCAAGGGCTGACAAGAGCCCGAGCACCCTATATGAGCCGCGGATTGCCACAGAGGCAGTCCGTGGCTCTATGATTCAACATTAATAGTCTGAGGATGCCTTTGTTCAGAGGAAAGAAAATAGGAAAGTATCTGCCCGGCTTATTCACGTTTATCGACCTGGTGGTGGTGAATCTGATATTCGCGCTCTCACTGGTCTTTTATCCTGAAGTGGCACATTCTCCCCGTATCCGCACGGTATGGGTGATGGTGACCGTGTCGTGTCTGCCGATGCTATTCAGATTCTTCAACGCGGCCAATTATCACAGGGCACGCACCATGGATCAGGTGGCCCGCGATGCCTTTGTGGTGGTGGGGATGCATGCCCTGTGTTTCTGCTCGCTGCTTACATTCTTAGGTATAGATCTGCCGGTTAGGGAGTTTCTGGTCTTCTACGGCATGATGTTCGTGGGTGTGCCTTTCTGGTGGCTGCTGTCGCGCTCGATACTCAAGCACCTGCGCAGCCGGGGCTACAATTTCGTGAAGGTGGCGATAGTGGGCACCGGGCCGCTGGCCGAGCGTTTGCTCGAGGAGCTCGGCTCCAACGCCGGATTCGGCTATAAGGTGGTGGGGTTCTTCTCAGACAAGCCTTATCCCGATTTTCCGGGTACGGTGGCCGGTGATATCGACGATCTGGCGCGTATCGCGGCCGACGGCGATATCGACCAGATATTCTTCACCATAGCCGGCACTGATGAGAAGCAGCTGTCGCGTGTGATCAAGATCGCGGATGACAATATGCTGCAACTGTATTATGTGCCTCAGATTTCGCGCAAGGTAGCCAGGAATTTCGAGTTGCACAGCGTGGGAGTGATACCTGTGCTGTCGGTGAGGCGCAATCCCCTGTCGTCTGTGGTCAACAGGGTGGTGAAGCGCACTTTCGATATCGTGTTTTCGTCACTGTTTCTGTTGGTGTCTCCGCTGATATTCATTCCGGTGATCATAGCCATCAAGTTTTCATCGCCGGGCCCGGTGTTTTTCGTGCAGGAGCGCACGGGCTACAAGGGGCGCACGTTCAGGTGCCTTAAATTCCGCACGATGCGTGTCAATCTCGATTCGGATAAGGTGCAGGCCACCCAGGGCGATCCGCGTGTGACACGGGTGGGGCGTTTTCTGAGACATACGAGCATCGACGAGCTGCCGCAGTTTATCAACGTGCTGATGGGCTCTATGTCGGTGGTGGGACCCAGACCGCACATGGTGAAGCACACCGAGGAATATGCCAAGCTGATAGGCCCGTATATGGTGCGTCATATAGTGCGCCCGGGCATCACCGGCTGGGCGCAGGTCAATGGCTACCGCGGTATCACCGATGAGCTGTGGAAGATGGAGCGGCGTGTCGAGCATGATGTGTGGTATATCGAGCACTGGTCGTTTCTTCTTGACCTGAAGATTGTGGCGCGCACTGTCATCAACGGCTTCAAGGGCGAGGAAAATGCTTTTTAATGTATAATATCATGAATAAGAAGAATTACGTAATCACCATAGGCAGGCAGTTTGGCAGCGGCGGACGCGAGCTGGGCAAGCTGCTGGCAAAGAAGTTGGATATCCCTTTTTATGACAAGGAGCTGCTGTACAAGGCGGCTGCTGACGCGGGGCTGAATCCCGAGTTGTTTGAGGCGGCCGACGAGCGAGTGCCGCAGTTTATCAACGGCATATTTCCGTTTAATTTCGGGGCGTCGCCCATCACCTGGTATACCGGCGGCACGGCCATCAGCGATGACAATATCTACAAGGCCCAGAGCGATTTCATACATAAGATAGCCGCGGAGGGTCCGTGCGTGATAGTGGGCAGGAGCTCTGACTATGTGCTGCGCGATGTGCCTGATGTGGTGAATGTGTTTCTCCACGGCCATATAGATGACTGCGCCAGGCGTATAGTATCGCGCTCAGATACCAAGGATCTGGCTGCGGCTAAGAAGCTTGCCTCGAAGATCAACCGTCTGCGTGCCAATTACTACAACTTCTACACCGACAAGAAGTGGGGCGACGCCGCGTCATACGACCTTACATTCAATACCTCGGTGATGGAGATGGATGATATCGCCGAGATCGTGGTCGCCTATCTCGACCGCCGCCTCTCCAAGTGAGAGAGCGGGGGAGTTTGTCGGTAAAATGCGGGTGTTTGTCTATTGTCGCTTGTGCGGGCTGTGTATGATGCATAGATTCGCGTCTTGGAAAAGCCAATGATATGAAACGATACCTCGACAAGATCACCTCTCATCAGCGTGGTGTGGTGTTTATCCATCTGCTGGTGATATGCATCGTGTTCTTTCTGCCTGACATGATGTTCAACTACGCCAAGCCCCGTCGTAATCCCAACTGGGCGCTGTTAGGCTATTTCAAGGCGGCGCTGCTGGTAATGGTATTCTATGCCAATTATCTCTACATCATCAGGCACACCTTGTTTGCCCGCCGTAAGAATGGCGTGGCGATGTTTGTGCTTATCAATGTGGTGCTGATAGGTGTGGCTCTGACTGCCGGGCATCTGATGGCTGAGGCGCTGGATCTCAGCAGGGGCAGACGCCACAGTGAGATGCCGCTGAAGCTCAGGCTGATACGCGATGCCTCGTTTTATCTGCGCGATACGGTGATGATGGTGCTCACCATAGCTTTCAGCGTGGCGCTGCGATTCACGTCGCGGCTGACGGAGATAGAGAAGAAGCATGATCAGCTGCTGGCTATGCAGCGGGCCGACGAGCTCAACAACCTGCGGCATCAGCTGAATCCGCATTTCCTGTTCAATACCCTCAATACCATCTACTCGCTCATCGATATCTCGCCATCTTCGGCCCAGGATGCCGTACACCGCTTGTCCAAGCTGCTGAGATATATGCTCTACGAGAATCCGTCGAGGGTGAGGTTGTCGCAGGAGATAGATTTCATACTCAGCTATATCGCTCTGATGGAGGAGAGACTGGGGCCTGATGTGGTGGATACAAGGATACAGACTGACGGTAATGACCCGGAGGTGGCGCCGCTGCTGTTCATCACGACAGTGGAGAATGCCCTGAAGTATGGCAATACGGGGCACCGGGGCGACCGGATAGAGATAAGCATCGGATGCGACAGCGCGGGTGTGGTAAGCTGCCGCACGCGCAACAGATTCGTCGCAAGGGAGAAAGGCGAGTCCCGTTCGTCGGGGATCGGTCTCTCGAATCTGCGCCGCCGCCTCACGCTGATATATGGCGATGCGGCGTCGCTTGAGATCGCGGTGTCGGGCGATACGTTCACGTCGCTCATTACGATAGATACGCGTCGGGATTCCGGCGCCGGTGACAAGCCGTAGAAAAATTTTATTACTGATACAGGATGGATTTACTGAGATGCTGTGTGATAGATGACGAGCCCCTGGCTGTCAGGCTGCTGACCTCATACGTGGAGCGCACGCCCACGCTCAGGCTTGTGGGCAGCTATAATTGTGCCTCGGATGCGATGCGTCAGATTCTGGCCGGAGAGGTGGATGTGGTGTTTCTTGATATCGAGATGCCGCAGATCAACGGCATCGAGTTCGCCAAGCTGATACCTCCCTCGTGCCGGGTTATATTCACTACGGCCTACGACCGGTATGCGGTGCAGGGCTATCGCGTCAATGCGGTGGATTATCTGCTTAAGCCCATCAGCTATGAGGAGTTTCTTGAGTCTGCCAACAGGGCGGCCGCTTCGCTGCAGCGTCAGTGGATAGCCGAGGATGAGATGCGTGAGCGTGAGTTTATACTCGTGAAGAGTGAGTACAAGCTGATACAGATACGCGTATCGGATATCCGCATGGTGGAGGGCCTGAAGGACTACGTGAAGATTTATGTAAGCGGGCAGTCAAAGCCGGTGCTGACTCTGATGTCGATGAAGGCTGTGGAGCAGGCTTTGCCGTCGAGGATGTTTATGCGTGTGCATCGCTCGTATATCGTGAACACCGGGTGTATCAGTATCATCGAGCGCAATCATATCATCGTGGATGATCATCTGGTGCCGGTGTCTGATAGCTACCGGCAGGCTTTCGCGGCCTATATAGCCTCGCTCAATCCCGGTGACTGATCCGGGCCATCATCTAATAAATAAGGCTAACAGAGCTGATTATCAGCTCTGTTAGCCTTATTGGTCTTATTAGTATAATTGGTCAAATTTACTCCATGAGCTTGCGGTATCGGCGGCGCGGGGGCTCCTTGCCTCCGTTGAGCTGTTTCTTGTATTCTTCGTAGTCGCTGTATGAGCCTTCGTAGAATACTACCTTGCCGTCGCCCTCAAACGAGAGGATGTGGGTGCAGATGCGGTCGAGAAACCAGCGGTCGTGGCTTACGACCACGGCGCATCCGGCGAAGTCTTCGAGACCTTCCTCGAGTGCGCGGAGTGTGTTGACATCAATATCGTTGGTGGGCTCGTCGAGCAGTATCACGTTGCCTTCTTCCTTGAGGGCCATAGCCAGGTGCAGACGGTTGCGCTCGCCACCCGAGAGCACGGCGATCTTCTTCTCCTGGTCGGCACCGGTGAAGTTGAATTTCGAGAGATATGCGCGGGCGTTGACATCGCGTCCTCCCATCCTGAAGCTCTCGACGCCTTGCGAGATCACCTCGTAGACGGTCTTGTCGGGCAGCAGGTCGTGGTGGCGCTGGTCTACATAGGCTATCTTTACAGTCTCGCCCACCTCAAAGCTGCCTGTATCGGGTGTCTCCTGTCCCATGATCAGGCGGAACAGTGTGGTCTTGCCGGCACCGTTGGGGCCGATCACTCCCACAATGCCGTTGGGGGGCAGCATGAAGCTGAGGTCGCTGAACAGCTGTTTCTTGCCGAATGCTTTGGCAAGGTGGTTGGCCTCGATGACCTTGTTGCCCAGACGCGGACCGTTGGGGATGAATATCTCGAGCTTGTCTTCTTTCTGTTTCTGGTCTTCGTTGAGCAGGCGGTCGTAGCTCGAGAGGCGTGCCTTGCCTTTGGCCTGGCGTGCCTTGGGGGCCATCCTCACCCATTCGAGCTCGCGCTCGAGTGTCTTGCGGCGCTTGCTGGCCTGCTTTTCCTCAAGGGCCATGCGTTTGGTCTTCTGGTCGAGCCATGACGAGTAGTTGCCTTTCCAGGGTATGCCTTCGCCACGGTCGAGCTCGAGAATCCAGCCGGCGACGTGGTCGAGGAAGTATCGGTCGTGGGTTATGGCGATCACCGTGCCGGGATACTGGTGGAGGTGCTGCTCGAGCCAGTCGATCGACTCGGCGTCGAGGTGGTTGGTGGGCTCGTCGAGGAGCAGTATGTCGGGCTGCTGCAGCAGCAGGCGTGTCAGGGCCACGCGGCGGCGCTCGCCGCCTGAGAGGGTTGAGACTTTCTGGTCGTCGGGCGGGCATTGCAGTGCGTCCATCGCACGCTCCAGCTTGGAGTCTATATTCCAGGCGTCCGCCGCATCGAGCTTGTCCTGCAGCTCGGCCTGGCGGGCTATGAGGGCGTCCATCTTGTCGGGGTCTTCGAGCACGTCGGGGTCGCCGAAGGCAGCGTTGACCTGGTCGTATTCGGCGATGAGGTCCATGATGGGCTGCACGCCTTCGCGCACCACCTCGATCACTGTCTTGTCGGGGTCGAGCACGGGCTCCTGCTCGAGGTAGCCTACGGTGTAGCCCGGGGAGAACACAACTTCGCCCTGATAGCTCTTGTCGAGCCCGGCGATGATCTTGAGCAGCGTGGATTTACCCGAGCCGTTGAGACCGATGATGCCGATTTTGGCTCCGTAGAAGAATGACAGGTATATGTCCTTGAGTACTTGTTTCTGTGGTGGATAGGTCTTGGATACGCCTACCATCGAGAAAATGATTTTTTTGTCGTCGGCCATTTGCGGAGTGTAATTTGATGTATTTTATGGTTTTGTCTGTTTCGTGTGTTGAGGCGGTCACTTGCGTCGGCGCGGAGCGGTCTTTACCGGATAGTCCACCCTCACCTTGCCTGAGACTATGTTGTTGAGCTTGGCTTTGTCGAGCAGACGGCGGGCCGGTGAGATGCGGTCGGTGTATACCATGCCTTCAAGATGGTCGCATTCGTGCTGTATGATGCGGGCGATGAATCCGCTGAATTCCTGCTCGTGGGGCTGGAAGTCGCGGTCGAGCCATTTGAGGCGCACGTGCTCGACACGTTTTACCGTCTCAGAGAGTCCGGGCAGGCTCAGACAGCCTTCCGACCGGCTTACCTCATCGCCGTCGAGCACCTCGACCACCGGGTTGATCAGAGCCATCTTGGTGCCGGCGCATTCGGGGAGGTCTTCGGCCAGGGGCGAACCGTCGATCACCACCAGGCGTATGTTCCGGCCTATCTGCGGGGCGGCGAGGCCCACGCCCTCAGAGTGGTACATTGTCTCAAACATATCGTCGATAAGTTTCTGCAGATCTGGATATTCGTTGGTGATCTCGGAGCACTGCGCCCTGAGCACCGGGTGACCGTAAAGGTAGATCGGTAGTTTCATTTTTTTTTGTTATGTATCTGTTTCTGTGTTTGTTTCTGTGGTAGAGATGATAGGGTGTCAGCCTTTGGCTGCTGTCGATTGCAGGTAGTCGTTGAGGATGATGGCGGCGGAGATCTTGTCTACGACGGCTTTGTCGCGCCTGTCGCTCTTCTTCATGCCGCCGTCGATCATGGCCCGGTGGGCGAGCACTGATGTGAATCTCTCGTCGTAATATCTGATGGGGATATGCGGGAGTGCCTTGGCCAGACGCGCCATGGCGGGCCTGAGCCAGCGCTGTGACTCGGATGGGGCTCCGCGCATATCCGTGGGCAGCCCCACTATGATCTCGTCTACGCTCTCACGCGAGGTGTAGTCGGTGAGGAATGTGATGAGCGAGGCAGTGTCTACGGTGGTGAGGCCGTTGGCGATGATGCGCGAGGAGTCGGTCACGGCTATGCCGCAACGTTTGCGTCCGAAATCAATTGATAGCAGTCGTCCCATTTCTGTGCAAAGTTAGTGGATTCAATTTATTTTAGCAATTATCCGATTTCAAATGTGGGTTTGAGGGCCATGCTGCACCCGATGGATTCCTTGAAGTTGCACAGGCCTGTGTTGGGCACGCCGCCTGTCGATGACGGCCCTACGTCCACGATGCGGTAGCCTGAGGCGTGATAGTGGGAGAATACTTTGAGG
>CAZBWZ010000102.1:0-8256 GCA_964495725.1 uncultured Bacteroides sp. | reverse complement strand
TAAATATAATAGTTTATGCTTGGTTTCAGCCTCCATTTTGACCTATACGCCTAAAAATATAGGCAGTCCAAAAATACCGTGTTGTTAAATTAAATTTTTTCCTAAAAATTAAGCCGAAATAAATAAATCCCAATATAACACTAATCGGGATTGCAACTATAAGTATATTAGGAATAATCTTGTGCAAAATATATTCAAAAGTCCCGTCCATAATATTTGATTTTTGTTTGATTGCAAAGATAACGAAATATTACTAATTAACATTATTAGGGAGTTATGTATCATTATTTTAGTATTCATCCAGGATAATATATTGTAAGTCACATAAATGTAGGGACGTGATTAATCACGTCAGCACTCTTGTTCTCTACTATACTTGCGCTGAGTGGACGCGAAAAAATCGCGTCCCTACCTTGATTCCCAATGCTTTAGGTGTAATGAAGTGTGCTGAGGTGTTACCTCATTTGTTTTGTCGATGTGGGATTAATACGGAATTGCTGGGTTTGGCAAAAAAAAGAAGTCCGGGTGGGTGCCCGGACTTCCTTGAGTATTGGGAGTGGTGATTATTTGCCAAGGAGGGTTTCTACCTGGGTGTATTTTTCTACCACTTCGTTCTGCTTGTCGGTCATGCCTTTGTCTCCATAGTATTTGTTGAGCACCTTGTAGCTCTGCTCATACCATGTGAGACGTTTGTTGGCGGGATCCATGTTGGCGGGATCAGCATCAAGAGCGGCAACGAGTACCTCGTAAGCCTCACCAACTTCGGGAGTCACCTGATTGTTGTCGCGGGTGTAGAGGAGCTGTGCGCGGCGGCGCAGGTAATCAGGAGAGGTGGGCTTTGCAGCGCCATCGATCACCTTGTCGATACATACGATACCTTTCTTCGCATCATCAGCTTTCAGAGCTTCGTCCTCGGCTACACTTGCTGCGTAGAGCCACAGACCGGATGCACGGAGATACTGTGTGAGTGTGGGGTTCTCAGTGAGTTCGATAGCTTTCTGCATAGCCTCGGCTGCCTGCTGGTTGAGGTCGGCGGCAGAGTAGGCGAGAGCGAGGTTGTTGAGTGTCTCGGCACGGTTGGGATCGAGAGCTACAGCCTTCTCGTATTCCTTGACAGCCTCGGCATTCTTGTCGAGTGCCTGGAGTATGGCAGCGTAGGTAGAATAGTCGGTGATGGTGTATGCATTGTTACCGTTGGCAGGAAGGCCGAAGAACTGATTAGCTGTCTGCTCGGCGGCATTGTAATCCTTCTGGCCATACTGAGACAGCATCTTGATACGCAGAGCCTGGAAGTTGTTGGGCTCGGTAGCAAGAATTTCGTCACAGATATTCACTGCCTTACCATAATCCTGATATACCCAGAGCAGGAATGAATAGCGAGCTTTGTCCTCAGGGAAGTGGTTGGGATTCTTCATGTATGTGCCATACTGTTCGGCTGCGTTTTTCCAATCGCCCACCTCATAGAATCTTTCTGCGAGCTCACGCTGGGCGAGAGCTGAATTGGGCTGCATCTGGATGAATTCCTTGAGCTTCTCGATACCAAACTGAGGATTGACACCCATGTATGCCTTTGAGTGCTTTACATAGCCTTCGGGGTTATCGGCATCATAGCTAATAGCCATCTCATACTGGGCGGCAGCTTCGCCGAGAAGATCGGGGTTGCCCTGATTGAAGATGATGTCACCTTCGAGGATGTAGATCGAGGGCTCGGTGTTCTTTGAATCCTTGCGGGCCTTGTCGATGTATTTCCTTACCACTTCCATATTTTTGGCATCCTCAGGATTGTTGAAATAGTAAGCGCGTGCGATTTCAACTGTGACGTTGTTGTTTTTCTTGGCGAGCTTCTGAGCCTCCTTAAACTGAGCTTCTGCTTCTTTGGGATTGCCGGTGCGCAGGTAATATGCGCCCATGCCTACATGATTGTAGGGATTCTGAGGATCGGCGGCAAGGCCTTTCTCAAAATAGCTTTTTGCTTCGTTATAGTTTTTGTAGAGCACCTCGATCTGTCCGAGATAGTAGTAGGCGAGGGCTTTGTCGGTAGATGCATCGTTGAGTGTTTTTGTCAACACGGTGCGGGCGTTGGCATATTGACCGGCATTGTAGTAGTCGATGCCGTCGGTGTATCCGTCGGCATAAGCCGAGAAGGCGCCTCCGAGGAGTAATGCGCCAAGCAAGAACTTGTACTTCATGTGAATAATTGATTTATGGTTTTAAATGATTTTTACTATTCAATATATGCTATTTACGTTTAATCCTTTGTAATCGGGGCTTGCGATAATCAATATGATACCGGTCGGCCGGAATAGTTTAATACCCCCGTATCAGATTGACACGGGGGAATGGTGTTATTTTACGAGTTCCACGACATTTATCTGCATCCTTGCAGGCATGATGCCGGTCTTCATTATCAGTTTCTGTCCGGTGTTACCGGTTACGAAAGAATAGAAACCTCCGCCGGGACTTCCGCCGGGACTTACTGTGATCATGAATATCGAGCGGGTGAGAGGATATTCACCGCTATATATCTGCTCTTGAAAAGGTCGGTGGGCAGTAGGGTTGTCGTTGCGTCTGACACCGATGACCTTGACACCTGAGTTGCTGAGGCGGTCATTGATCTCACCCATGTCGGCTGCTTTGGTATTGTCGGCTGCATCGGCTGCAATGGTATCGATTGATGCAAATTCGCGCAGGTCGCTTGTGAGCCAGCTCACACCGATAACACCGATGGCGCTTTTATTCTTACGCACATCATCGATCACGGCTGAGATTGAGCCTTGCTCAAATGAGTTATCAGCGAGAGGCTTTCCGTTGAGCAGAGAGTCGCGCATGTACTTGACCATAGATGAACCGGCTTTGTCAAACAGCACGGCAATCTCGCGATCAGGATAGTGGGGGTTGAGCTCATTCCAGTTTATGATCTTTCCGGAGAGTATTTCGGATATCTCAGTCATCGATACATTGTCGGCCGGATTCTCGGGATTGACAATGAGAGCCACGGCATCTACGGCGATTCGTGACGAGCGGGCTGTACGGTTTTTACTCTTTATGGATTGCTTCTCTGCATCGGTGAGGTCGCGGGGAATGACGATTGTGCGGTAAGAGAGCGCCTTGAGAGAATCGATCGCTTCCTGCTCCGTGCCGTAGCGGCACAGCACTTTTGCATCTGGGTATATGTATTCAAAGACCTCGATTTCCTGCTCCATGATATTCTGGAAAGATTCATCGCAGTATACAAGCGATGAGCCGGATGTACTTGACGGACCCTTGTCCTGTTTGCCAACGCACGCCGTCATGCCAAGAAGGCATGCGGCGGCGAGACAATATTGTATGAAGCTGTGCAGTTTCATTCGTTAATCTTGATTTTTATGTTAGTGCCCTCTGTTTGAAAATTCACGGTAGCAACGGTAGATACCGTAGATAATGAGTACGACGCCAAGGATGTAACGCATCACGGTAAACGAGCTGTCCCATTGGAAAAAGTTGATGAGAAAGAGTATACCTACGCCTACATAGACGATGACCATGAATATACCGAAACCGATAGCGACGGCTTTTTTGGGGGTAGGCACTACAGAGCGACCTTCTTCCTGCTCAGGGTGCATTTTACGACGATAATCATCGAATTCATTTGTGGGTTTGTTGTTAACGTCAGCCATAATTTTGAGTTTTAAATATTAATAGTTGTGAATCGTGCCAGGAGTTTTAATCCCTGTTTATTAATTTAACACTTCTATTTAATATTTGTTCATCGGTTTCGACCGCTAAGTTAGCAAAAATACATCAATAAATTACTAATAGTGGTAATAAAAAATATTAACGTGAATTTTGTCTTGTCGTTTCGGGCATCATCACGCATGAATAAAAACGCCCGGACCTATGAGGCCCGGGCGAAATATGTGTTGCAGGGATCAATATCAAATCCAGCGTGTAAACGCAAAGTCCTGACGGTGGGGCAGCTCGGGATTCTTGGGATAGAGACGGAATCCATAGCGGAATACACCGGCATCGTGAATGGTGGACTTGAGACGGTATGTGTTGATATAGCCTTCTGTCTTTACGATCTCGAAGTCTTGTTTCTTGCAGATTTTCTCTGCTCCGTTTTCGATGCGGAAGCCAACCAGCTCGAGGGCGAGGTCTTTGCCGATTCCGTTGGAGTTGACGGTTGCCTGGACTTCATATTCGTCACCTGTCTCGCCCTGCTGGCCGAGGTCGCGGGTCTGGATGTCGATAACGGATACGCCGTCCCATTTCTGTGCCACTGATTCTTTCCATGCGGCGATTTCCTTGGCCAGCTTGTTGTCATCAGCGTGTAGACGGGCCGAGCGCTTGGCCTCGGGCTCGTAGAAGCGGCTGATGTAGTCATCGAGCTGACGCTTCATGGTGAAGTGGGGAGCGATGTCACCGATAGAACCCTTGATGTACTGAATCCACTCGGGAGAATAGCCCTTAGAATTCTTGGCGAAGTAGAGGGGGATAATCTCGTTTTCGAGCATCGAGTAGATTGTGGCGGCATCGAGTTTGTCCTGCTGACCCTGGTCGGTGAATGTACGCTTGTCGGTGAGTGCCCAGCCGGCTTTCTCGTTGAAGCGGTAGCCTTCATACCACCATCCGTCGAGCACAGAGAAGTTGAGCACGCCGTTCATCTCGGCTTTCTCGCCGGATGTACCGGAGGCCTCGAGAGGACGGGTGGGGGTGTTGAGCCAGATGTCGACACCGGTAACGAGGCGTTTGGCCACGACCATGTTGTAGTCTTCAAGGAAGATGATCTTGCCGAGGAACTGGGGCATACGTGAAATCTCCATGATGCGCTTGATCAGGCCCTGGCCTGCGCCATCGGCGGGGTGTGCCTTGCCGGAGAATACAAACTGCACGGGGAACTGAGGATTGTTGACGATCTTGGCCAGACGGTCGAGGTCGGTGAAGAGGAGGTGTGCGCGCTTGTATGTGGCGAAGCGGCGTGCAAAACCGATTATGAGTGCGTCGGGGCTGATCTTGTCAAGAACGCTCATCACAGCCGACGGGTCACCCTGGTTGGCAAGCCATTTCTCCTTGAAGTCACGGCGGACGAAATTGATGAATTTGTTCTTGAGGGTCATGCGCATGTTCCAGATCTCCTGATCAGAGCACTTGAAGATGCCTTTCCAAGCCTCGGGATCGCTCTGATGCTCGAATACCTGCTCGCCGAGTTTCTCTGCGTAGAATGCTTTCCATTCAGAGGCAGCCCATGTGGGCATGTGGACACCGTTGGTCACATAGCCTACGTGGCTCTCATCCCAGCTGTAGCCTTTCCATACGCCGGCAAACATCTTCTTTGACACCTCACCGTGGAGCCAGCTCACACCATTTGCCTCCTGACAGGTATTGAGGGCAAACACACTCATAGAGAATTTCTCGTCGGTGTTGGGGTTTTCACGGCCCATATTCATGAGGTCGTTGAAGCTGATACCGAGCTTGGCGGGGTATTCGCACATGTATTTGCCGAAGAGACCTTCATCGAAGTAGTCGTGACCGGCGGGCACAGGAGTGTGTACAGTGTAGAGAGATGATGCGCGCACGAGCTCAAGAGCTACGTTGAAGCTGAGGCCGCTCTGCACGTAGTCGGTGAGACGCTGGAGGTTGAGGAGGGCTGCATGGCCTTCGTTTGCGTGGTAAATGTCGGTAGAGATGCCGAGTTTCTTGAGCATGAGGATACCGCCGATACCGAGCATGTATTCCTGCTTGATACGGTTCTCCCAGTCACCACCGTAGAGCTTGTGAGTGATCTGACGGTCGTATTCGCTGTTCATGTCGAAGTCTGTATCCATCAGATAGAGGCTCATGCGGCCTACGTTCACGCGCCAGATGTGGCTGTAAACGATACGGCCGGGGAAGGGAACCTCAAGGATCATTGGATTGCCGTTCTCGTCGAGCACGGGCTCGATAGGCAGCTGGTTGAAGTTCTGAGGCTCGTAGTTGGCGATCTGCTGGCCGTCAACACTGAGGCTCTGCGAAAAATATCCGTAACGGTAGAGGAAGCCGACAGCAGTCATGCGTACGCGGCTGTCAGAAGCCTCCTTGATATAGTCACCTGCGAGCACGCCCAGACCGCCGGAGTAAATCTTGAGAGCATTGCAAAGACCGTACTCCATTGAGAAATATGCAACAGAGGGGATGTCTTCGCGCATGGGCTTTGCAAGATAATCCTTGAAATCGTTGTAGGTCTTATCGATACGGCTCATGAGAGAGCGGTCTGCCATGATCTCTTTAAGGCGGTCAGAAGAAAGACGCTGGATCACCATCACCGGGTTTTCACCGGTTGAACGCCATAGGTCGGGGTTGAGGTCACGGAAAAGGTTCTTGCCTTCACTGTTCCATACCCACCATAGGTTTTTGGCCATTTCGCTGAGACGTTTGAGCTCGGCGGGAAGTTCTGCCGTAACTGTAATGTCGCGCCATACCGGGGCGTTGGTGTTACTTACTGGTAGTTTCATACTACTTGAATTTATTATAATAATATGTTGTTAATAATCTTGTATAGTGAGGAGGGAGGGAAAGTCAAGATCTTGCAATGCGTGCGGAGGCGGCTCGGAGCGCTATGTCGTAGGCCTTGGTGTAATACTCCATGAAATATGACCATGCGGCTTTTGATGCAGTGTCTTGAGCCGCCTTGTGTATTGACGCGATCTGGGTGCTGTCATCATTGATAAGAGCCAGCAGGTCGGCGGCTATCTCTTCTTTAACCTGATGGTAGTTGTTGTCACCGCGCTGCTCGACCCTTACACCGCAATTGCTGAATTCATTGCTGAATTCAGACAGGATCCATTGACCGAAGCCAGACAGGGTGGTGGTGATTGTGGGTACCCCGAATGCTATGCTCTCAAGCGGGGTATAGCCCCACGGCTCATAATACGAGGCGAATACGCTGGCATCAAGACCCGGTAACAGATCGTAGTATTCCATGTCGAAGATACCGTCGGCACCGTTGAGATAGCAAGGCACATAGATTACGGATACATTGCTTTCGGCATTGTTGGAGAATCCTATGCCATGTATACGGCACAGAATAGGATCGCTGTCGGGATTGTTAAGCTCGTGGGTGATAACCGGGTCGGGCAACGGCTTGATTTCGTTGTTGTCTATTGACAGCATGATATCGGTGCGCGGACATTTCATCCATGCGGGTACCATGACGAATGCCAGCACTTTTTTTCCGGGATCCATTCCGCCGAGCCATGCCAAGGCATCAAGATAGAGATCTATACCTTTGTTGTGGTATTCACATCTTCCGGATGTCGCCACGATGAATGTGTCTTCATCGTATGTCGTGCCTGTGAGAGCCGAGGCCACAGACAGCATCCTTTGTCTGGCTGCTTTGCGGGCAGCGGCGTATTTGTTTTTAGCCGGCACGAAGTTTTCTTCAAATCCGTTGGGAGTCACCACATCGGGGCGTCGCCCGAGCAACTGCTCACATTCGCGTGCGGTGATCTCACTGACAGTGGTGAAGCAGTCGGCCTGGTTGGCCGCTGTCTTTTCGAGCGAATGTTTGGCCTCCATGTTCAGTTCGCGAGCCATCTGGTCTCCGTCATATCCGGCCAGATAGTCGTAGAGGGGTTTGTTGTTGCCGCAGATGCTGCGGCCGATGCAAGTGGCATGGGTCGTGAATACGGTGGCCATCGACGGCAGGGTGTGCTTTACGTGGAGCAAACCCATACCTGTGGTCCACTCGTCGAAGTGGGCAATCATGCGCTTGCCATTGTCAATGCCAAAATATCTCGCGAGATTCTCGATGACTATCGCAGCGGCATGAGAGAATGCGCAGGCCTCGGGGTAGTCGCCGTTGGCGTGAAGCGAGTCGACACGGAAGAAATCCCACATCTTGCCGAAGAGCTCATCGTTTTTGGCATACATTCCTAGAAATCCCACGAGCACCACCAATGGCTTGCCGGGGATGTCCCACCGCCCGGCCCTGACGGTCACTCCCTCGGGAAGCATGACCTGTGACAGCCACTTTTTGAGGGGCATGGGTGAGGGTTCGGTAATAAAATATGGAGAGGGGTTGTCGGCGGTCCAAACATCCGGACCGATGAATATCACTTTATCTTTGTATTCCTTCTGGAGTGTCTTTGCTTTCGTAGACAATACTGTGTATATACCGCCTACTTTGTTGCAGACCTCCCAACTGGTTTCAAACAGCAAATCAAAATCTGCTTTTGTGTTATGCATACTATATATTTTGTGAAATAACGGCTGCAAAGGTAGTGATTTATTTTATAATAA
>CAZBWZ010000101.1:0-8257 GCA_964495725.1 uncultured Bacteroides sp. | reverse complement strand
AATGCCCCGACATCGACACCGTGATACTCGGATGCACCCACTTCCCGATACTCTATGACGTGATCCGGCGGGCCATCCCCTCTCATGTCAAGGTAGTGAGCCAGGGAGAGATAGTAGCCGCCAGCCTCGCCGACTACCTGCGGCGCCACCCCGAGATGGAGAGGCGTCTGAGCCGCGGCGGCCACACATCATATCTCACCACCGAGCATCCCGACAAATTCGACTCGCTCGCATCAGTATTCCTGCACC
Organism: uncultured Bacteroides sp.; assembly: GCA_964495725.1. Taxonomy (GTDB): domain Bacteria; phylum Bacteroidota; class Bacteroidia; order Bacteroidales; family Muribaculaceae; genus CAG-873. The sequence goes on along the minus strand of CAZBWZ010000101.1, from coordinate 8,008 downwards.
GAGACGTCAGGGCCTCGCACGTAGACCTGTGAGAAATCCGCACACGCTTACTTACCATTGCAGACCGGTCAGGAATCAACAAAACCCGCGAAAAAAAACGGTGACAACGATGTAAACCATCATATACGGCCCAATAATTTGCAGTACACGCCTGTGAAAGTAGGCATTTGTTTTTTACATTAGGCAAAAAATACTTAACTTTGCAGCAAATTTCCTAATCCGCAAAGTATACTGATGTCAGAAAACAAGATAGCAGCCATAATGAGAGCCGGGGCCTACTCGCCCAACCGCATCGGCAATGACACGGCTATATTCAATCTGGTGGCTGAGCAGCTGCGCAAGCGCGGTTTCTCCGTCAATGTATACTCGGAAGACGAATTCGTCAACACCGACATCACCGAGCGGATAATCGTGAACATGTGCCGTGAGATGCGCTCGATCGAGAAGCTGCAGCGGCTGGAGGACGGCGGCGCGCTGGTAGTGAATTCGGGCTACGGCATCGAGAACACCCTGCGCGAGCGCATGACACGCATCCTGCTGGGCAGCGGCATCCCCTACCCCCGCAGCATATTTGTCAACACCGACGAGAGCGTGGTGAGCGAGCTCAAGGCCCGCGGCATGTCGCGATGCTGGATCAAGCGCGGTGATTTCCATGCCATACATCAGGAAGACGTGACCTTCGTGCGCGATGCCGCCGAGGCCCAGGAGGTGCTGCAGGAATATTTCCTGCGCGGCATCAAGCGGGCCGTCATCACCGAGCATCTCCACGGCGAGCTGCTGAAATTCTACGGCGTGCAGGGCACCAACTTCTTCTACACCGCATTTCCGTTTCACAACGAGGACACCCACGAGCCGCCCCGCGTCGACCTCAGCGCCCTGCAGCACACATGTGACAAGGCCGCCGAGGCCATAGGCATAATAGCCTACGGAGGCGACTGCATCGTGGACGCCGACGGTAAATTCACAATCATCGATTTCAACGACTGGCCGAGCTATTCACCGTGCCGCACACAGGCAGCCCCGCAGATAGCCCGCCGCATACTCCACCTCATCAAGACAAAATGACAAAAAAACGTCGCCTCACGGCTGAAGAAATAAAAAGATTTCCGATCGTGCCCCGGCTCCTGGCCACATCATTCGGATTCGGGTTCCTTCCCAAGGCTCCGGGCACATGGGGCGCACTCCTTGCCGTGATATTATGGCTGCCACTGTATCTGTGGGCCACCCAGCCCGTGATCTTCATAGTCACCCTCAGCGCCACAATTATATATTGTGTAGCCGGCACCTGGGCCAGCACAGAGTCGGAGAAATACTGGGGCAAGGATCCGGTAGTGGCCTGCGCCGACGAGACAGTAGGCCAATGGGCGTCGATGCTGCCCCTGTCGGGCATCGGCGTGACACCGTGGTGGATGATATTGCTGTCGTTTGTGCTGTTCAGGCTCTTCGACATATTCAAGCCCCTGGGCATACGCTGGTTTGAGCGTCTGCGCGGAGGCTACGGCATGATGGCCGACGACCTGATGGCGGCACTCTACACGGTGATCATTCTCCTGGTCATACAATACTTCATGTAGCCCCTCTCAGAGCCGATGGTCAAGAGCAAAATAAAGCAGTTAGGTCGCAAGGTAGGTGACAAGCTGGTACACAGCGACAATATCGTGTACACGTTCCTGCGGTCGGTATTTTCGAGCCAGGCAGCCTCATGGGTCGACCTCGGCACCGGCACGCTGCTCACATACTGGAAGGTGTCGCCGTGGCTGGCAACCCCCACCGGCGCAATCCTCGGCGGCATCGTCAACTGCTGTCTCAACTACAAATACACATTCCACGCCCACGATGTATCGCCGCGGGCCGTGGCCGTGAAATACGCCCTGGTGTGGTTTGGCTCGCTGACACTCAACACTGTGGGCACCTCACTGCTCACAATGCTGCTCGACCACACGGATATCCTCGCCGACCATGGCTTCACCGACTTAGGCAACTATGCGGCGGCACGCCTGTTTGTATCGCTGATGGTGTCATGGTTCTGGAACTTCCTGTTGCAGCGCAACTTTGTCTACAGACCGTCTCGATTCGACCCCGCGGCGATAAAGATAGCCACGCTATTCGCCGGCAAGGAGAAGCATAAAGAACACCATAAACCAGACAATTGATTATCACAACCGATCATAATAACAGACAATAATAATGGCAATAAAGAAAACAGCCTCGGCAGCACGCGACTCGCTGCAGCACGGCATATACAAAGTGATAAATCCCATCGTGTATCTGATGATCAAGATTGGATTGACTCCCAACATGGTCACCACCATAGGTTTTCTGGGCAACGCGGCAGCCGCTGCGGTGCTTGCCTACGCCGGCTATCAATGCGCGGGCGGCTCGGCGCCCGATTACGGGCGGCTCACCCTTGCCGGAGCCATGGTGATCGGCTTCTCGCTCTTCGACATGCTCGACGGCCAGGTGGCCCGTCTGGGCAAGATGTCGAGCACCTTCGGAGCCATGTACGACTCGGTGCTCGACCGCTACTGCGAGCTGCTCACCCTCGGCGCCATATCATATTATCTGCTGTGCATCGGCCATAACATCGGTGCGCTGCTGACATTCGTGGCTCTCGTAGGCAGTATCATGGTGAGCTATGTGAGGGCCCGTGGCGAGGGGTTGGGTCTGGAGTGCAAGATGGGTTTCATGCAGCGCCCCGAGCGCGTGGTTGTCACCGCCCTGTCGTTGCTGGCGGCCGGTATCTGCGGCCAGTGCGGCGCAGGCTTTGACCCGGCCATCATAGTGATCGTGGCAATGGCCTTCATAGCCCTTTTCGCCAATCTCACCGCCTTTGCACGCATCAGCCACTGCAAGCGCCAACTCGACGGTAAGAAATGAAAAAAGAGGCACTCGCTTGTGTGATGGCCCTGGCGATATGGCTCGCCGTCACAATCCTCTTCATCGGCTTCAGGCCCGAGCACGTATTTCTGGCACTGCTTATAGCCGGGTTGTTTTTCATATCGGACGCCACACGCAAGTTGGTGGTGGCTCTCGTGCCCTTTATCCTATTCGGCATCAGCTACGACTGGATGAACCTGTGCCCCAACTACATGGTCAATCCTGTGGATACCTCCGGCCTGTACAACGCCGAGAAATCGCTCTTCGGCATCAGTGTCGGAGGCGGAGCGGTGCTCACCCCCAACGAATACTTCGCGATACACACCTCCACGGTGGCCGATTTCCTCAGCGGCATCTTCTACCTGTGCTGGGTGCCCGTGCCTATCATCTATGGTCTATGGCTGTATTTCAAGGGGATGGACCGGACGTATCTGCATTTCTCGATAGTGTTTCTGCTGGTCAATCTCATCGGATTCACCATATATTACATACACCCGGCGGCTCCGCCATGGTATGTGGCGCTACACGGATTTGAGGCAGTGCCGGGCACACCCGGCAACGTGGCCGGCATGGCACACTTCGACAGCATGACGGGTCTGGGCATATTCGATGCCCTCTATGCGCGCAACTCCAACGTATTCGCCGCGCTGCCCTCGCTCCACTCGGCCTACACGCTGGTGGCCTTTATCTACGCCATGCGCTCGGCATCCGGCACCGCTTGGCGTGTAGCACTGGGAATCATCACATTAGGCATATGGAGCGCGGCAGTGTACACCTCCCATCACTATATCATAGATGTACTTAGCGGTATCGGCTGCGCCTTAGCCGGATTCCTGCTGTTTGAATATGTGCTGATGCGCATCCCGGCCATGCAACGCTTCATCTCGCGCTATGCAAGGTATATCAGCCGTGGCGCCGGCCGTAAATGACAGCTTAACAATATACGACACATGGAAGATTACTCACAATATGAAATACGGCCCGACGTGCTCAACTATGATGACATAGCCGAGCTCGCGCCTAAGCTAAAGGGACACAAGAAACTGGTCAACTGGCTGCTCCACTTTCTGTCGGTCGACAAGGTAAATGACATACACCGCCGATTCTGCGACACTCCGGGTCCGGAGTTTGCCACACACCTCACCCTCGACGGCTTCAAGCTGAAGCTCAGGATAGACAACGAGGAGGTGCTCGACAATCTGCCCGAGGGAGCCTTCATCACAGTGAGCAACCATCCCTTCGGGGCTCTCGACGGCATCGTGCTCATCCACCTCATAGGTTCACGCAGGCCCAGATTCAAGGTGATGGTGAACATGATACTCAACCATATCACCGCCATGCGCCCCAACTTCATAGCCGTAGACCAGAGCGCGAGCGACGACCCCGACAAGCGCAGCGTATCGGTCAACGGCATACGTCAGGTATTGGGCCAGCTGCGCGACGGCGAGCCCATCGGCTTCTTCCCGGCCGGCGCCATGAGCAAGCTCGACAAGCATCTGCGATTGGAAGACCGTCAGTGGCAGGACTCCGTGCTGCAGCTGATCTACCGCGCCAAGGTGCCCGTGATACCCATATTCTTTCACGGCAGCAACAGCTGGTGGTTCAACTTCCTGGGAGTGGTGTGCTGGCAAGCCCGCACGCTCAGGCTACCGGCCGAGGTGTTCCGCAAGACCGGCAAGAAGATGCACGTGAGCATCGGCGACCCCATCAGCGTCGAGACCCAGAAACAATTCAAATCGCCCGAGGAGCTCGGAGCCTATCTGCGCCGCCAGACCTACGCCCTGCGCAACATAAAATAAAGCCAACAATCAAATCACAATAAAGACATCAATATGGAATTAACTCCACTGACAGCTATCAGCGCCATCGACGGCCGATACCGCAACAAATGCGAGCGACTCGATGAATATTTCACGGAATACGCCCTCATCAAATACCGTGTGCGTGTCGAAATCGAATACTTCATCGCTCTCTCGGATCTCCATCTTCCCCAGCTGCCCGAGCTCACCCATATCGACAAGGAGGTGCTCCGCGACATCTACCGACACTTCACGGTAGAGCAGGCCGCGCGTGTCAAGCAGATCGAATCTGTCACCAACCACGATGTAAAGGCAGTGGAGTATTTCATAAAAGAGCAGTTTGACAGCGTACATGTGTCATGCGATGACATCAAGTCGTATAAGGAATTCATTCACTTCGGCCTTACCTCACAGGACATCAACAACACAGCCGTGCCGATGTCGGTCAAGGAAGCCCTGGCCGATGTATACATACCCATGGTGCGCGAGCTCACCGACACCCTGCGCGCCCGTGCCGAGGAATGGGCCGACATAGCCATGCTGGCCAAGACACACGGCCAGCCCGCCTCGCCCACACGTCTGGGCAAGGAGATCATGGTGTATGTCTACCGCCTTGACGAGCAGCTCGCCGCACTTGAGAGTGTGAAGATCAGCGGCAAGTTTGGAGGCGCCACAGGCAATTTCAATGCCCACCATGTGGCATACCCCGATATAGAGTGGCATGACTTCGCCAACGCCTTCCTGCGCGACAGCCTCGGAATCGAACGCGAGCGATACACCACCCAGATCTCCAACTACGACAATCTCGCCGCCCTCTTTGACGCGCTACGACGCATCAACACCATAATCCTGGATCTCGACCGTGATATGTGGCTATACATATCCATGGAGTATTTCAAGCAGAAGATCAAGGCCGGAGAAGTGGGATCATCGGCGATGCCCCACAAAGTCAACCCGATCGACTATGAGAACTCGGAGGGCAATCTGGGCATAGCCAACGCTATCCTCGCCCACCTGTCACAGAAGCTGCCCGTGTCGCGTCTGCAGCGCGACCTCACCGACTCTACCGTGCTGCGCAACATAGGTGTGCCCCTGGCCCACGGCATGATAGCCATGGCAAGCACCCTCAAGGGCCTGGGCAAGCTGCTGCTCAACAAAGATGCTATCGATGCCGATCTCTACAATATGTGGAGTGTGGTGGCCGAGGGTATCCAGACCATACTGCGCCGCGAGGGTTATCCCAATCCATACGAGACACTCAAGGCTCTCACCCGCACCAATACCAAGGTGACAGCGCAGAGCATCTCGGAGTTTATCGACAATCTCGAGGTGAGCGACGCCGTAAAGGACGAGCTACACGCCCTCAGCCCCCACAGCTACACAGGATATTAAGATAGGGAAGGGGCGTCTGCCCCCCGGCTCCCTGAAGGGGGAGTGGCTGGCGCGTGGCCACCGAGATTACCTAGCTACCCGACACCCGGGATTCACCGATTTATCGATTTATCGAGATTCATCGCCTACCCAATACCATCGTGATCCATCGAGATTCATTATCAAAACTTTACATCTATGCCCGTAAGAAAATGGCGGATTGACGACAGCGCCGAATTATACAATATCATCGGATGGGGACGTAATTATTTCTCCATCAACGACAAGGGACACGTTACCGTAACTCCGAGCCCGGGAGATACACCGGTCGATCTCAAAGAGGTGATGGATGAGCTGCAGCTGCGCGACATCACAGCTCCGGTGTTGCTGAGATTTCCCGATATCCTCGACAACCGTATCGAGAAGATCTCCAACTGCTTCAAGGAGGCAGCACGACAGTATTCATACACCGGCGAGAGCTATCTGATCTATCCTATCAAGGTGAATCAGATGAGGCAGGTGGTGGAGGAGATCGTGACCTACGGCAAGAGATTCAATATCGGTCTTGAGGCCGGCTCCAAGCCCGAGCTCCACGCCGTGCTCGCCACCAATATCGCCGACGATGCCCTTATAATCTGCAACGGCTACAAAGACGAGAGCTATATCGAGCTGGCCCTGCTTGCTCAGAAGATGGGTCGCCGCATATACTTAGTGGTGGAGAAACTCAACGAGCTGCACCTCATCGCCGAAATATCGCAACGTCTGAAGATCAAGCCTAACGTGGGCATACGCATCAAGCTGTCGAGCAGCGGATCCGGCAAATGGGCCGAAAGCGGTGGCGATCAGTCGAAATTCGGACTCAACTCATCAGAGCTGCTCGATGCCCTTGAGGTGATGCGCAAGCGCAAGATGACCGATTGCCTGAAGCTGATACATTTTCACATCGGCAGCCAGATCACGCGCATACGCCTGATCAAGAACGCTCTGCGCGAGGCATCGCAATTCTACGTGCAGCTCACCAATATGGGCTTCAATATCGAGTTTGTGGATGTGGGCGGCGGATTAGGTGTGGATTACGACGGCACACGCAACTCGTCGAGCGAGAGCTCGATGAATTATTCCATACAGGAATATGCCAACGACGCTGTGTCGTCGATCGTGGATGTGTGCGAGAAAAACGGGCTGCCGCAACCCAACATCATCACCGAGAGCGGACGCTCGCTGTCGGCCCACCACACCATACTGGTGTTCGAGGTGCTGGAGACGACTTCCCTGCCGCGCTGGAACGACAGTGAGGAACTGCCCGACGACTGCCACGAGCTCACAAAGGAGCTCTACGACATATGGGACAACCTTAGCCAGCCCCGCCTTTTCGAGAGCTGGCACGATGCCCTGCAGATACGCGAGGAGGCGCTCGACCTATTCTCCTTAGGACTCGTGGACCTGCGCACCCGCGCACAGATCGAGAAGCTATTCTGGTCGATCGCTCGAGAGGTGGGCGAGATAGCCACATCGATGAAGCACGCGCCTGAGGAGCTGCGCAAGATCGCGAAGATGATACCCGACAAATACTTCTGCAACTTCTCGCTGTTTCAGTCGCTCCCGGATTCATGGGCTATCGACCAGCTGTTTCCCATTATGCCGCTGTCGCGTCTTGACGAGCGTCCCACCCGCAATTGCACCATACAGGATATCACATGCGACTCCGATGGCAAGATCGCCAATTTCATCGTGCAGAATGATGTCTCCACATCGCTGCCCGTCCACACCGTCAAGCGCGGCGAGCACTATTACATCGGTGTATTCCTTGTGGGGGCCTATCAGGAAATCCTCGGTGACATGCACAATCTCTTCGGCGACACCAACGCCGTGCATATACGCGTGAACAAAGACGGCTACGAGATAGACCAGACTGTGGAGGGCGAGACCGTGGCAGATGTGCTCGACTACGTGCAGTATGT
>CAZBWZ010000100.1:0-8334 GCA_964495725.1 uncultured Bacteroides sp. | reverse complement strand
ATAATTTTGTAAAAATAAAATACAGTATAGATATGTTGAAGGTTAAGCAATTTGTTTTCAGCTATTTTGAGGAAAATACCTATCTTGTGATAGATGAGGCTACCAAGGATGCAGCCGTGATAGATCCGGGCATGATGAATGAGCGTGAGCAAAAGATTTTCGATGAGGCGGTAAGGTCGCTTGGAGTGAGTGTAAAGCAGATTATCAACACACATCTTCACCTCGACCATTGTTTCGGTCTCAATTATGTGAAGACACGCTACGGTGTGCCTGCCAAAGCTCATGAACAGGATATCGTGCTTGGTAAAATAGTGCCCCAGCAATTTGCAATGTTCGGGCTAAAGCCGGTCTCAGACAGCGTGGAGATTGATGTTGCACTAAAAGACGGCGATGTTATAGATATCGGCGAGAGCTGTCTGAAAGTGATACATGTGCCTGGCCATACCGAAGGAGGAATCGTGCTATATGATGAGAAGGATGGACTGCTGTTTTCGGGTGACACGCTCTTCCGAGGATCGATTGGTCGTACCGATCTCCCCGGCGGAAGTTATCCGGCTATAGTGAGAAGTATTCGTGACAGACTATATCGTCTGCCTGATAATGTAAAGGTATTTCCTGGTCATGGGGAATCCACTACGATAGGATACGAGAAAACCCATAATATGGCCGTAAAGGCTAATTAGAGTACCGGTGACTGTGTCCATATGTAAAAAAAAACAGCCGAATCCGTATGAATCGGCTGCTTTTATTATCTGAGTTTTTTTATCAAGCTTTATAGTATTCCATCTGCTCGGGTTTGAAGTTGGCGATGAAGTCAGCGTGCTTGGCTACTTCGGCCTGTGCCATTTTCACGTATACATTGAGTGTGCGTGTGAAAGCTTCGTTGCGGTTGGCATCGAGGAGCAGGAGGTAACCCATGATAGTGAAACCGGCCATCTCAACGAGACGACGAGCCATGAAATCGGTGAAGTTCTGATCGTTGACTTCATTAACCACGCCAACAGCAGCAACATACTGCTCGGCGATGGCAGCGAGAGTCTCTTTAATGCCCTGAAGCTCGGGACGAACCTCTGAAGCTGCATATCCGTCGATAAGCGATTTGTATGTGCCGGTGACGACGTGGCGGATAGCGGCCACAACCTGAAGCTGAGTGGTACCCTCGTAGATAGAGGTGATACGGGCGTCACGATATACGCGTTCGCATGCGTATTCCTTCATGAAGCCTGATCCGCCATGTATCTGGATGCAGTCGTAAGCATTCTGGTTGCAGTATTCGCTTGAGAGACCCTTGGCAAGCGGAGTGAGGGCATCGGCAAGTTTCTTGCACTGTTTCATATCCTTGCGCTCATCGGCATTGAGAGCACGCTCGCGGGCGATGTCCTCATAGATCTTGTAGAGGTCGACATAGCGTGCGCACTCGTAGAGCAGCGAACGAGAGCCATCGAGCTTGGCTTTCATCACAGAGAGAATCTCGGCAACAGCCGGGAATTCGATGATTGCCTTGCCAAACTGCTTGCGCTCGCGGGCATAGTCGAGAGCCTCACGATAGGCGCGCTCGCTCAGACCTACTGACTGGGCGGCGATACCAAGACGTGCACCGTTCATCAGAGCCATCACGTATTTGATAAGGCCCATACGTGTGTCGCCTACAAGTTCGGCCGGAGCATTCTTGTACACGAGCTCGCATGTGGGTGATCCCTTGATACCCATCTTGTTCTCGATACGGCGCACATTCACGCCACCGTTGCGTTTGTCGTAAACAAACATTGACAGACCGCGGCCGTCTTTGGTGCCTGCCTCAGAGCGGGCAAGTACGAGGTGGATGTCAGAGTCTCCGTTGGTGATGAAGCGCTTTACGCCGTTGAGCACCCAAGAGCCATCCTCTTTCTGAGTAGCCTTGAGCATCACCGACTGCAGGTCGCTACCGGCATCGGGCTCGGTGAGATCCATAGACATGGTCTCGCCCTGGCATACACGGGGGATGTAGCGCTGAAGCTGATCATCATTGCCGAACTCATACAATGTCTCGGCGCAGTCCTGGAGACCCCAGAGATTCTCAAAACCAGCATCGGCGCGGCTTACGATGTCGGCGGCCATGATGTAGGGGGTGATGGGGAAGTTGAGACCACCGAGGCGGCGGGGCATAGCCATACCCATAAGGCCGGCCTGACGGCAAGCCTCAAGATTCTGCTGTGTGCCGGGTGCATAGGTCACGCGACCGTCCTTGACAGTCGGACCTTCGTGGTCGACACCTTCGGCATTTTCAGCTATGAGGTCGCCGCAGAGAGTGCCGACGATTTCAAGCACACGCTCATAATTGTCCATGGCATCCTCGAAATCGCGGGGTGCGTAGTCGTATTTGTCAACCTCTGAGAAGTTGCGCTCTTTGAGTTCTACAATCTTACGCATCACAGGATGAGTAAGATGGTGTTTTAATTCAGGATTATCAGTGAAAAAATTAGCCATTATTATGTAGCGTTTACTTGGAATTTTTCTTATAGTATTTAATCAATTTGGGCACTACGTCCTCGACATTGCCTACTATTACATAATCAGCGATTGTGTTGATAGGAGCGTTGGGGTCATTGTTGATCGAGATGATGATCGAGCTCTCCTGCATACCGGCGATGTGCTGAATCTGGCCTGATATACCGCAGGCGATATAAAGCTTGGGACGCACGGTGACACCTGTCTGACCGATCTGACGTGAATTCTCAATCCAGCCGGCGTCTACAGCTGCACGTGATGCGCCTACTTCGCCACCGAGTGTGTTGGCCAGGTCAAAGAGCAGGTCGAAGTTCTCCTTGCTGCCCATACCGTATCCACCGGCCACGATGATTGATGAGTTTTTGATATTGACCTTTGATTTCTCGATATGGCGGTCGATGATCTCTACCAGGAAATCAGTGTCCTTGACATACTTGCTGGCATCGAGGTTGATTACCTCACCTTTGTGGTTAGGGTCGAACACCTCTTTTTTCATCACGCCCTCGCGCACGGTGGCCATCTGCGGACGGCACTCGGGGTTGACGATGGTAGCCACGATGTTGCCCCCGAAAGCCGGACGGATCTGCAGGAGCAGGTCCTTGTATTCCTTGCCGTTTTTGGTATCGGTATGGTCGCCGATCTCAAGAGCGGTGCAGTCGGCGGTGAGACCGCTGTGGAGGCATGATGATACTCTGGGGCCGAGGTCACGACCGATGCAGGTGGCACCCATGAGGCAGATCTGCGGCTTGATTTCCTTGAAGAGGTTGATGAGCACGGCAGCATGGGGATTTGAGGTGTAGGGATACAGTCTGGGATCAGAAACTTTGTAGACCACATCGGCACCGTAAGGGAAGATCTGGTCTTCGATTCCGTCAAGATTGTCACCTACGACAAGAGCCTCGAGCTTCACTCCCAGACGCTGGGCGAGCTTGCGACCCTTTGTAAGCAGTTCGAGGCTTACGTCGGCTACACGGCCGTCGTCTAACTCACAATATACTATAAGGTTGTTATTGTCCATTTTATTTGTGTCTTGTTATCGCGACTGGGGTCAGCCGATTGTGTGGTTAGCTATGAGTTCTTTTACGAGGTCTTCGATCTGTGTGTCGTTGTCTTCAAGCACGAGGCTTTCCTTAGCTGTGAAGACTACGTTTTCCACTTCCTTCACCTTGGTAGGCGAACCAGGCAGACCGATCTGAGCGGGATCAGCTTCGACAAAGGCTGCGCTCCATTCGTTGAGCACGAGGTGCGGACGCTTTTCTACAAACGCCTTCAGATCGTCAGAGAGCTTTTCTTTTTCGCTCGGTGTCACGGCATATTTGTATTTCATGAGTCGCTGGGCGTTGCGCGGGCGGCAATCGGGAGCCGAACCATTGACGGTGACAACACAGGGGAGGGGAGCCTTCACCGTCTCCACACCCTGCTCAAGACGACGCTTCACTGTGATATATCCGTCTTTGATGTCAAGGATTTCTTCGGCGTAAGTAATCTGCGGCAGACCAAGTTTCTCAGCAATCTGCGGACCTACCTGGGCTGTGTCACCATCGATAGCCTGACGACCGCCAAGTATGAGATCATAGTTACCGAACTTTTTGACAGCCTGTGCCAGGGAATAAGATGTAGCCAGAGTGTCGGCGCCACCGAGGGCACGGTCTGTGAGAACGATACCTCCGTCTGCACCACGGTAAATAGCCTCCCTGATCACTTCTGCAGCACGCGGGAGACCCATGGTGAGGATAGTGATTGTAGAGCCGGGGTTGGCGTCTTTGATACGGAGAGCCTGCTCGAGAGCGTTGAGGTCTTCCGGATTAAAAATTGCTGGCAATGCGGCACGGTTGATTGTGCCGTCTTCCTTCATGGCATCTTTGCCCACGTTGCGGGTGTCAGGCACCTGCTTGGCAAGCACAATGATGTTTAGACTCATAGTTTTTATTTTATGTTTTGTATATTCTTGAGTTGATTCCCAGAAAATGAATATCCCGGTTGTACGACCGGTATTAATCGCGTGCAAAGTTAATTAAATTAAATGACATGGCAAAATTATTCACCTTTTCAGACAATATTTGGTTGAAATGTAGCTGAATTTACCACAAAATTTGCGTTATTAGGTGATTGTTGTCTGATTAATGAATAAAATTATTTAACTTTGCATATTGAAAACAAAGAAGAAAAAACTATATTAACCTCAACTGATCGATGAAAAGACTTGTCATTGCGATTATCACATTATTATGTGTCCTTGGTGCAGGAGCGGAGAATTATCCTTACCGCAGTGATGTACTGTGGCTTACGGTTCCTGACCATGCTGACTGGATTTATAATACCGGAGAGGATGCGAAAATCGAAGTATCTTTCTATAAATACGGAATGCCTGTGGACACGGAGCTCAGCTATGAGTTGTCAGATGATATGCTGCCGGCTGATAAACAGGGGAAAGTCAAACTGAAGAACGGTCGTGCGACCCTGAACATCGGTACTTTGAAGAAGCCCGGATTTAAGGATTGCAAATTTACGGCTAAAGTAGACGGAAAGACATATACCCATCACGTCAAGGTGGGGTACTCGCCAGACAAGATAAAGGCATATACCGAGAAGCCGGTCGACTTTGACAGCTTCTGGCAGGAGAATGTGGCTCGTGTGCAGAAGTCGCCTGTAAAGTATAAGATGGAGAAATGCGACAAATACACTACGGATAAGTTTGACGCCTATCTGGTCAAGCTTGAGGTGAATCCGGCTCATCAGTCGATCTACGGATATCTGTTTGTGCCTCGTGAGGCCATACCCGGGAGCTGTCCTATCGTGGTGTGTCCTCCCGGCGCCGGCATCAAGACCATAAAGGAGCCGCTCCGTCACCGTTTCTATCCAGATAACGGATGTATACGCTTTGAGATGGAGATACACGGCCTCAACCCCGAGATAGATTCTGAAGACTTCACCGATATAAGCCGTGCATTCAATGCCAGCGAAAACGGATATCTCAGCAACGGTCTTGACAACAAAGACAATTACTATATGAAGAAGGTGTATCTGTCTCTGGTGAGAGCTGTCGACTTCTTGACCACACTGCCCGAATGGGACGGAAAGAATGTGGTGATGCAGGGAGGCAGCCAGGGCGGAGCACTCGCGATCGTAGGCACGGCGCTTGACCCACGTGTCACCGCATGTGTCGTCAATCATCCGGCCCTCAGCGATATGGTTGGTTATCATAAGGGTGGCACAGGTGGCTATCCCCACTTCAACCGCACTCCCGGCATGTACACCCCCGATAAGATCAACACGATGGCTTACTATGATGTGGTGAATTTCGCAAGAAATCTCAAGGTGCCTGTGTATATGACCTGGGGGTATAATGACAATGTGTGTCCTCCCACCACCAGCTACGCTGTGTGGAATGAGATCACTTCTCCCAAGGATGCTCTCATCACGCCCATCAACGAGCATTGGACCACTGATGACACCGAACGCGGCCAGCTGGAGTGGATCCTGAGTCATCTCAAGTAAGCAATAATATATTAATCAGTAAATTTGATGTTGACTTGGCTACGGTGACCAGCGTGTTGGAATAACCATAAAAAATCATTATCTTTGTAGTCGCAAAATCTTACAACATCGACTTTAAAACGACTTATATACGATCGATATGAAAAAGTTCCATGAATATTCTTCCTTCAATCTTTCGGAAATCAACAAGGAAGTTCTTGATAAATGGAATGATGCCCACCTCTTTGAGGAGAGCATGAAGGTGCGCGAAGGCAGTCCTTCGTTTGTGTTCTATGAGGGTCCGCCCTCGGCCAACGGTATGCCCGGTATCCACCACGTGATGGCCCGTACCATAAAGGATATAGTGTGCCGCTACAAGACCATGAAGGGATTTCATGTAAAGCGCAAGGCCGGCTGGGATACTCACGGACTGCCCGTGGAGCTTGGTGTGGAGAAATCTCTCGGAATCACCAAGGAAGACATCGGCACAAAAATCTCCGTAGACGATTACAATGCTGCCTGCCGCCGCGAGGTGATGAAATATACCCGCGAGTGGGAGACCCTGACCAACAAAATGGGTTACTGGGTGGACCTTACAGATCCATATATAACATACGACAACCGCTATATAGAGAGTGTATGGTGGCTGCTCGCCCAGATCTACAAGAAGGGATACCTTTATAAGGGATATACTATCCAGCCCTATTCACCGGCGGCCGGCACCGGTCTTTCTTCTCATGAGTTGAATCAGCCGGGCTGTTACCGTGATGTGAAAGATACCACCTGTATCGCCGAATTTGAGATCACCGATCCTAAGGACACAATGACAGGCTGGGGCAAGCCTTGCTTTATCGCATGGACCACCACACCCTGGACACTCCCCTCCAATACAGCCCTTGCAGTCGGTCCGTCGATATTATATAATGTGGTGCGCACATATAATCAGTATTCGGGTAATCCCATCACTGTGGTGTGTGCCGATGCCCTGATGGGTAGTCTGTTCAATGTAAAAGCCAAGGATATCGCTCTGGAAGACTATCAGAAGGGTGACAAACTTATACCCTGGCAGGTAGTGGCTCAATATAAGGGCTCGGAACTTGTCGGGATGCACTACGCGCAGCTTATGAAATGGATGGATCCCGGCGAGGGTGCCTTCCGTGTCATTCCGGGTGATTACGTGACTACCGACGACGGTACGGGAATCGTACATATCGCCGGTACATTCGGCGCGGATGACAACAGGGTGTCTAAGCAGAATGGCGTGCCTCCGCTGCACCTTATCGACCGTGATGGCAATATACGTCCGATGGTAGACCGCAGAGGACGTTTCTATATGCTTGACGAACTGGATGAAGATTTCGTGGCCACCCGCGTGGATATTGAGGCCTACAAGCCCTGGGAAGGAAAATTTGTGAAGAATGCCTACAATCCCGAGGCCACAGAGGAAACCGAGACACTTGATGTGGAGATATGCATGTATATGAAGCAGCGAGATGAGGTATTCCGTATCGAGAAGCACGTACACAGCTATCCCCATTGCTGGCGCACTGATAAGCCTGTGCTGTATTATCCGCTCGACAGCTGGTTTATCAAGACTCCTGCTGTGAGAGAACGGCTGATGGCGCTGAATGACACAATCAAGTGGAAACCTGAGTCGACAGGCACAGGCCGATTCGGCAAGTGGCTTGAGAATGTGCAGGACTGGAACCTTTCCCGCAGTCGCTATTGGGGTACACCACTGCCTATATGGCGTACTGAAGATGCATCCGAAGAGATATGTATCGACTCGGTGGCCATGCTCTACGATGAGATAGAGAAATCTGTCAAGGCCGGCGTGATGAAGACAAATCCTTTCAAAGATGCAGGTTTCGTGCCCGGTGACTATAGCAAGGAGAACTATGAGAAGATCGACCTGCACCGACCATACGTAGACGATATCGTACTGGTGTCTGCTACCGGCAAACCTATGCACCGCGAGCTCGACCTCATAGATGTATGGTTTGATTCAGGTTCGATGCCCTATGCCCAGATACATTACCCGTTTGAGAACAAAGAGGCTTTCGATAAGGGCGAGCTCTTCCCTGCGGATTTCATCGCCGAAGGTGTGGATCAGACCCGCGGATGGTTCTTCACCCTGCATGCCATAGCATGTATGGTGTTTGATTCAGTCGCCTACAAGGCCGTGATGTCAAATGGTCTTGTGCTCGACAAGAACGGTAACAAGATGTCAAAACGTCTCGGCAATGCGGTGAATCCGTTTGAGACGATCGATAAGTACGGTTCTGATCCTGTACGTTGGTACATGATCGCCAACTCATCACCATGGGATAATCTCAAATTTGATGTAGCAGGTGTGCAGGAGGTAGCCCG
>CAZBWZ010000099.1:0-8463 GCA_964495725.1 uncultured Bacteroides sp. | reverse complement strand
CGTATGCCTACCATCACCCAGGCACATGTGGCTTACTGCCATGGCGACAAGGCAATGGCAGAAGATGTAAGATTCATCGGCCGTCTCAATCTCAACCCTATCAACGGTGCCCGCCGCATGCTCTACAACCGGTGTCATCTTGAGATGACCGACGATGCTCTCACCGGCAACGGCGTATACCTGTCGTGTTCTTTTGATTTCTACGGCCAGAGGCCGTTGTGGTGCAGTCACACCAACGGCGCTGTGTTTCTCGACTGTGATTTCAACATCCATCACTCCACAGCCCGCACGTTCTTCTGCAAGTCGGTCGGACAGATCTCTATGGTCGACTGCCGTTTCCACGCCGGGCGTCCCCTCTATGTAGGCTGGACCAACACCCCCACCGACTGGTTGCGCTGCTATCAACATAATGTCACTATCGACGGACAGCAATATTTCGTGGGGGCTGACAAGATATCAAATACTGTCGACCTCACACCCCTGCCTCTGCTCGGTGCCTACAGCATCGCCTGCGGTGACAAGATCACATACAATACCTATAATCTGCTCAGAGGCGATGATGACTGGGATCCCTTGCATGTCAAGGATGTTGTCGAATCCGCATCTACCGCTCAATACGACTATGCACGCATGCCTACATCGCTCATCGCGTCGCCCCGCGAAGCATCGGTTACCGCCGGTGAGGATACTCTGTGGATACAGGCTGATGCCTACTACCACAACGGCTATCCGGCGCCTGAGGCTCCATTGCAGTGGAGCCCGCAACCGGGCCATGAGTCAGATGCCATAATCATTCCTGACGGTAACAGATGCGGAGTAGTGGCTGTGAGGGATACCGACGGTGATATCACATGCGTGCTTTCGGCCATCTCCCCCACCGGACTTGAGTGCGCGTCCGCCCTTACCATCAAGCCGTCTGTCCTGCCGGCTCCCAGTATCTCTTCCGGGCCTCGCATTGATATTTCCGACGGCAAAGCCACTGTGCTCTACACCGCCGATTTCGGAGACCGCAATGATATGTCGGAAATCACGTGGTATCGCTCCAGCCGTAGCGACGGAGCTGATGCAATCCCCGTGGCTGTGACCCGTGGTGACTCCCCGAAATATCAATATACTCTCTCTCAAGCCGACACAGGATATTATCTTGTGGCTGACATCAAGCCCCGGCACATCCGCTCACAATTCGGCCCGGCGGTAAGATGCATTACAAGTGCTCCGGTGAGCGCATCCTCTGTCCTTCCTTCCGACTCCATTGTCACTGATTTCTCCGACTTCCCCACCCTCGTGCAGCCGCTGCTCATTCCCGGATTCTGGACTGTGGACTGCTACAAACCGCTCGATACCGCCCCATACGACTGGACACCCGACCCGTCACAGCCTGCATGGGTGTATGGCGAGGGTTTCAACGGTGCCAAAGGCAGCGGATTGTTGCAGCAGCAACGTGGAGCGCGCCTGATCTACACCCCTCTGCCTGGAGAATACGGCGATATGGAGGTGGAGCTGCTCGTTGATCCCACCAAGACGGCCGGACAGGGATTCGGCAGCGCGACAGGTCAATATATGGATGTGTGTCTGAAATTTGATCCCGAGACATTGTCAGGATATGCCCTGCGTATCGAGCGTACTGTCAAGTCAGGCCATGCCGTGGATTTCTCGCTCGTGCGCTACGACAACGGCAACGTGACTCCCATCTCCGCCCCGGTGACCGCCGGATGTTATCTCACAGGCTGTCACATCAATGTCAAAGCCCAAGGCGACAGGCTGTCGGCAAAGGTTTATACAGACACCCCGGTGACTCCGGCCGATGGAATAGCCCCGTCGGTCGAGCTTGAGGCACCCATCGAGGCCTGCAATCATGGCGGATTCGCATTGCAGCACACCGGCACCTGCGGCGAGAGCACCACTATGCTGCATCATCTGCTCATTAAACATTCACCGCTCCAAAAACGTTAATTTTACAGACGGGATATTCCGCCGACGACCAATAATAAAAACACAAAGATATGATACGAGTTAACTGTTTTTTGGAAGTGTCCGAAGAATCAAAACTGAAAAAAGCCGAGGAGACAGCAATCGAGCTGGTCGAGCTGTCGCTCCACGACAAAGGATGTGTCACATACGAGGCTTTTACAAGTCTCACGTCAGACAATCATATCCAGATAGTCGAGACATGGGGTGATGAAGACGCGCTCAAAGCCCATACCGAATCCGAGCACTTCAAACGCCTTGTGCCCCGTCTCGAGGATTGCGGAGTCCTCACCATCGAAAAATTCACATTCTGACATCCCACCCGTCAGCAAAGAGGCTGTGTCAAAATAGGCACAGCCTCTTGTATCGGGAATGTTGGGATGTCAGTTTGCTTTCTTGTTGCCTGATAGAGTGGTGAGGATGAATCCTATCATGAATATCAGCAATGTGGAGATCACGATGCTGAGATTGATGTGCACGAATCTTGACAGTCCCAGCCAATCAGACAGCTGCGTCTGCAGTGCGATGAACACCAGCGATGCCACACCCACCACGACGCCGGGCACCACATGAGCGCGCTTGGCATTAGGGCAGAGATAGGCCAGCAGGAACATACCCAGCACACCGCCCGAGCAGATACTGCTCAACGCCCACCACGCGTCGAGAGCGTTGTCCACCAGCAGGAAGCAGAGGGCCACGCCGATACCCAAAAGGCCTACTACAACCGATGCCACCCTCAGCACCTTTACCTTTGTGGCATCACTCGCCTCAGGATACCAGTGTGAGTAGAAATCGGTGAGTACGATAGTGCCCGATGAGGTGACACTCGTGGCCACCGTGCTCATGCCCGCACAGAATATCGAGGCGATAAGCAATCCGACCAGACCCACGGGCATCTCGTTGATTATGTAATACGGGAATACATAATCGCTCTTGATACCCTCGGGCAGCAACCCCGGATTCACATAGTAGTATGCAAAGAGACCCGAGCCGATGAGGAAGAGCACGAGATTGACCGGGAGCGTGAGCATCGAGCCCCAGAATGCACTCTTGCGAGCCTCGCTCAGCGACGGAGCCGCACAATAGCGCTGTGTATAGCTCTGGTCGATAGCGAAGTTGTTGAGGTTGGTGAACATACCGTAGATGAGACACACCCAGAATGTACTCTCCACCAAGCTGCCGTCAAAGCTGCCCAGCGAGAATTTGTTGTGCTCCATACATATCTTCACTGCCTGCACCGGACCCTCGGGCATACCCCAGTAGAGGGTGATGAGGCAGAGGATGGCACCCACCACAAGTATCGCGCCCTGCAGCGCCTCAGTCCATATCACCGACTTCAGACCGCCTTTCTGGCTGTATAGGATGATACCTAATCCGGTGATGGTGACCACGACAGGTATATTCCAGCCCATGAGCACATTCATAGGCACGGCGAGCAGGAAGAGGATGGCACCCGAGCGGCACACCTGTGTGAACAGGTAGAACGTAGAGGCATAGAGACGTGCCCACCTGCCGAAGCGTTTCTCGAAGAAACTGTAGGCGCTGATGCTGCCAAGCGACCTGTAGAATGGCACGAAATAATACATTGCGAGCAGGCCGGCGGGCAGGATGGATATCGTGAATACGAATGCATTCCAGTTACCCGTGAAGGCCGACGAGCAATAGCCCAGGAAGGATATCGAGCTGCAGAATGATGCGAAGATCGACAACCCGACCACCCATCCGGGCACCTTGCCGCCACCCCGGGTAAACTCGTCGCTGCTCTGCTTCTTTCGTCCGAACAGATAGCCGAACATTATCGTGCCTACGGTGAACAGCAGGAATATGATAAGATCAATGAAATTCATGGTATTATATTGTCCGGATTATATCAGAACACCAGTTTTCCGTCCTTGATCGGAAGCTTGTCGAGAGCCTCGCGTATCTTGTTGCGCTCGGGCTCATCGAACTTATGGAACGGCGAGGCCACGAAGTCGTCCTTGATGACACCCAACAGCGAGCACGCGCATTTCAGGCCCTTGAGATAGCTCGACCCGTACTTGCCCACAGAATATATTGTAGTGCTGATCTGCATCACGAGCTGCTGCAGCTTCCACACCTTCTCCAGGTCATGCGCCTTGGCTGCGTCATAGAGGGCTACATAAAGCTCGGGGAACATATTGGCACCACCGTTGATGCCACCGTTGGCTCCGAGCATCACGCTTTCGGCTGTCACCTCTTCCGGACCCATGAGCATGGCGAAGTCCTTACGGTCTCTCATTTTATACATCACCGACTGAAAGTAAGGCAGATTTGCGGAGCTGTCCTTGAATCCCACCACCTTCTCATTACGGGCGATGCGGCAGATGGTATCCGGTGCGAAATTCACCTTGACGTGGCTGGGCATATTGTAGAGGAAGAGCGGCAGAGGCAGATCCTTGAGCAGGTCTTCGTAATATTCCGCGAGCTCAGCCTGGCCCGTAGCGAAATAATACGGGGGTGCGCTCACCACGGCCGACGCACCACATTCGGCCGCGTAATTGGCCAGATTCACACTCTCCACAATCGATGTATCTGTGATGCACACCAGCAGTGGCAGACGTCCGGCATTGATACGGCTTGTCTCGCGTATCATCTCCTTGCGCAGACGGTAGCTGAGGCTCTGCTCCTCACCAGTGGTGCCGAGTATAAAGAGGCCATGCACTCCGCCGGCGATAAGATGCTCGACAAGATTCTCAAGACTTGCCACATCGAGTGTGTCGTTACCGAGGAGAGGTGTCACCAGAGGAGGAATGATGCCGCTGAGCGGCTTTTTGAATTCTGTTGTCATATCGTTATTTATTACAGTTTTTTTGTTAAAGCAAATTTCCAGTGATTAATCGTGTATGCACAAGCTGATCAGTGGCCGTTGAAGAAGATATACAGGCATATCATGACCAGCACAAGCACCACCCACGCGATCTTCACGCTGCGGTTCATGTCGGCTTTGGCTACCTGCATGGGCTCGCGGTCTGAGACAGCCTTATCGGCAAAGCTGACAGCAACCATCGTGAGCACAAGCACCACGAATATCAAGAACGAAAGCATCATGAAATGCACATGCTCGGCGGCATCCGGTATGATCCAGAGATAGAACACACCGCAGCCGATGCTGAACAGCGTGCCTATCGAGAGGGCCACGTTGGCGGCGAGCTTGGTGCATCGCTTCCAGAACACACCCATCACGAACACGGCCGCCATCGGCGGGGCGATGAAGCTGAGCACTGACTGGAAGATATTGAAGAGATCCATACCCTTGATATTGTCAATGGCAATGCAGATGAGCACTGAAATGAGCGCGCCCACGATGGTGACTATATGGCCCATACGCACGATCTCTTTCTGTGAGGCTCCGGTATTGATGGTCTTGACGTAGATATCCATGGTGAATACTGTGCTGAGGGCATTGAGAGCCGACCCGATAGTACTGATCAGAGCGGCAGTGAGCACGGCCACAACCAATCCTACCATTCCGCTCGGAAACAGGTGTGTCACCAGCATCAGATAAGCGTTGTCGGCCTCGATTGTCATATTGCCGAAGAATCCGGTCTTCCACAATGCGAAGCACACGATACCGGGCACGATGTAGATAGCCACATCCAGTATCTTGAGCCAGCCCGTGAAGTTAGCGCCTTTCTGACCCTCCTTCAGGTCACGCGCGGCCAGCACCGGCTGCACCATAGACTGGTCGGTACACCAGAACCATAATCCCGAGATAGGATAACCGAGCAATATCGGCAACCATGGAAATTCCTTGTCGCTGTTAGGCTGGAAGAGATTCCAGTAATTCGAGGGCACCACATCAGGATTGGCAAGGGTGTTGATGCCCTCCACCACCGAGCCCGAGCCCAGATAGAAGATTCCTACTATTGTAAGTGTGGCCGATACAAGGATCAGTAGCACCATCTGGTATACATTGGTATACGCGATAGCCTTGAGACCGCCGAGTATGGTGAAGAATGCCGAAATACCGAGCAGTATCAGAGCCGAGGCCCACATTGGCAGCCCGAACACCTGACGGATGATGATACCGCCGGCAAACAGAGTGAGGGCAAGCCACGAGATGAGCACGGTGACTATAGTATACCATGCGAGTATCTGACGGGTGGAGTCACCAAACCGCTTGCCCATGAATTCGGGCAGTGTGGTGATATTCTCTCCAAGATACCTCGGAGCGAACACAAAAGCAAGCAGCGCGATAAACACAAAGGCATACCACGCATAGTTGCCGGACACGACTCCGGCAGCAAATCCGGCACTCGCCGAGGCTATCAGCATCGACGGGCCCACATTGGTGCCCCACATCGAGAATCCGATATGGTGCCACCTTAGCGACCTTCCCGCCAGAAACTTGTGACCACCGCCCTTGTTACTCTTGGCACTGGCCCACAGGCCTACAACCACAAGCACTACAAAATAGGCGATGAGCACCACCCAGTCGGCGGGCCGCATTGACAAATCATTCATGGAATTATTAGATTTACAGGATTAAATGGTATATATATAAAATTATTTCTGGTTAATATTTGATTGTGGAGGGTGTATCAAGAATCAAACTTTGTATGGACATGCCTTCGGCATGTAATAAGAGCACAATGATACTCAGTGCTACATCGCAAAGCGATGTCCTACATTTCGTTGAATTTCCTATTTTGATACACCTCCTTGTTTGTTATTTCAGCATCAGGCATTCTTATCTTCTATCAGGCTCTTGGCCACAGCCACAGCCGAATTGGCATTGTCGCTGTATCCGTCAGCACCGATTTCTTCGGCGAAATGGCTGGTGACGGGAGCTCCACCCACCATTATCTTCACCTTGTCGCGGAGGCCGGCATCTTCAAGTGCCTTTATCACATCTTTCATATAGGTCATCGTGGTAGTGAGCAGGGCGCTCATACACAGGATATCGGGTTTGGATTCGCGCACCTTCTCCACAAAAGTCTCGGCGGCGACATCGATACCGATATTGATCACCTCGAATCCGCAGCCTTCGAGCATCGAGGCCACCAGATTCTTGCCTATATCGTGGAGGTCACCCTTCACGGTACCGATCACCACCTTGCCCTTTGATGTAGAAGCTTTTCCGGCCATCATGGGTTTGAGCAGCTCAAGGGCGGCTTTCATGGCGCGTCCGGCCATCAGCAGCTGGGGCACGAATGCCTTGCCGTCCTGGAATCGCTGTCCCACCTCACCCATCGCGGAGATCATGTTGTCATTGATTATCGCCTGCGGTTCGATACCTGCGTCGATAGCCTTGCGCGTAGCCTTGGCAGCCGCATCCGCATTGCCGCTGACTATAGCCTGGTACACGGCATCCCCGGCTTCCTTTGCATCGGCGGCCGTCACGGGTTTTGCTTCTTCCGCAGGCTTCTGAGGGACCGTCTCCGGGTCGGTATTCACCACATTTATTGACGGCACTGACGCCATATCACCATGCAGGTGCAGATGGATATGAAGCTCGCTTACACCGGCAGGTACAGAGATATTTATTACCTGATCGGGTGTAGTGAGATTGACTGCAGTGGCCGAAACACCGGCGACCACTGAGGCCGTAGTCTCTACACACCCCTCCTCAGCAGCGGGCAGATCGAGCGGATGCTCTTTCTCCACCTCAGCGATTATGCGCTCCACCTCGGCATCGGCATCATCGTCTGTCATCACTCTTATCACTTCACGGTTATCCTTGGGCGACGCAGGTTCTTTATAGCGATATTCCTCCACAATCTTCATTGCTTGCTCCACTTCGTCCTCGTTATGGAAATCCATCTCGAGATGCACACCGTTGCCTCCGATATTGTCAAGCAGCGGACGCAGCTCGTCGAGCGTGACCCAGCAAGCCATGATGCTCTTGCCCGAATCAAGGATACGGCGGTAGAGGTCATACCACTTCGGCGATCCGCCCTGGGGCTCGCCCACGCCGGGAGTCCACTGCACGGCCTTGAGTTCTTCAATCTCAAGCAACGCCGGCACATGGTGCAGAGCACCGACACCGTCGAGATGATAGAGGGTATAGTCGATGCGGCGGCATTGCTCGCGTATGAAAGGCTGCACAAACCTGCGGTAGTCGTCGACACTAATCATGGTGGAGATATCGCTCTGTATCTTGGTCATCTTGCCCGGAGCCCATGACGAGAAATAGCAGAATGCCATCTCATCGCCCTCGCGGATTATGTCATATAGCTCATCATACACCTTGAAATAGATCTCATTGATGCGGCGCATCTGCTCCTCCAGCACATCGGGCTGCATCACCGTATCGAGTAGCACCTTATCGGTGCCTTTCATCGCAGCCAGTACATCCAGACCCTCCATTAGGTCGGGCATTCCCACGTAATAATGGCCGTCGGCCTTGCGCTTGCAGGCCTTCAGCAGCTCTTTATGCAGCAGCCAGTTGGGATGATTTTCGTCAAATCTGAAGTCATCGGTGTAATTCGGGTCGGGGTGAATCCATATCGTGTCCTCGCCGCCCTCAAACAC
>CAZBWZ010000098.1:0-8505 GCA_964495725.1 uncultured Bacteroides sp. | reverse complement strand
GACAAATTCCCCTGTCTGCTGCTGGCCCACGAGGCCCTCTCACGCGGTGGCAACACCGCATGTATCATCAACGCGGCCAACGAGATAGCCGTCGCAGCCTTCCTCGCAGGCAAAGCGGCATTCTCCGACATCTACGACACCATCACGGCCACACTCGCGCGTGTGTCATTTGTGGCACAGCCCGATTATGACGACTACGTGGCCACCAACGCCGAGGCCCGTGCCGTCGCCGCCGAGATAATCAACCGCAAATAGAATACACATTATTATATTAATAGGGATCCGGACTCAAACGTCACACAAACCGCCCACGATCCTTCAACCCAAAATTCCTGAATGGAAACAGCACTGATTAAAGCCGCCCAGCTCGTGACCGCCCTTGTGCTTCTGGTCACCGTGCATGAATTCGGACACTATATATTCGCCCGCATCTTCGGCATCAGGGTCAACCGCTTCTACCTCTTCTTCAATCCATGGTTCTCCCTGCTCAAATATTATCCTGACAAAGGCAAACTACAGGTAATAGCCTGGACCAAAAAGACAGAAAAAGGTACCGAAGACAAAGCCCTGCTGACACTCAATGCAGGCCGCCCGCGCCCCGACACCAACAAGAAAGGACGCCCAAGCTGGGCCGCCACACTCTACGGTCTGGGCTGGCTGCCATTAGGCGGCTACTGCGAGATAGCCGGCATGGTAGACGAGACCACATCGGCCAAAGACTTAGGCGATGAGGTGAAGCCCTGGGAATTCCGCTCACGTCCGGCATGGCAACGCTTTATGGTCATGGTGGCCGGAGTGGTATTCAACTTCCTCACAGCCATCATAATATATGCCGGCATAGCCCTGCACTGGGGCGACCGCATGGTGCCATTCCACAACGCCTACGAGGGCATGGACTTCGCCAAGCCCATGCTCGACGCCGGATTCCGCAACGGGGATATACTCCTCACCATCAACGGTAATGAATTCAATACCAGCAACACCTCGTCGGTATGGCAGATGATGCAGCCCGGCGCACACGTCAAGGTGCTGCGCAATCACACAGATACGCTCGACATCACAGTGCCGTCGGCCATGCTCGACAGCGTGGCCAAGCTACAGGCCTCGCCCGTGGAATACAGGGTGCCGGTATTCGCCGAGCAGGTGCAGAGCGGCGGCGGAGCAGCCAAGGCCGGTATGAAGGACGGTGACCGCATAGTCGCCGTGGCCGGCGACACCACCCCGTCGCTCACCGAGTTCTACCCCGCCCTTACCAAAGCCAAAGGCACCACGGCGGACATCAAGGTGCTCCGCGACGGCAAGCTGCTGACACTGCCCGTAGAGATCAGCGACGGCGGCAAGATAGGTATCATGCTCCGCCCCATCGACCGCATATATGAGGTGGAGGAAGTGAAATACAGCCTGCTGGAGGCCGTGCCCCGGGGCATAGCCAAGGGCACCGACCAGCTCGTGACCTACGTGCAGTCGCTCAAGCTCGTGTTCTCAAAAGAGGGCGTGCAGCAGGTAGGCGGCTTCGGCACACTCGGCTCGCTCTTCCCCGACACCTGGAACTGGTATATGTTCTGGGAGCTCACCGCATTCCTCTCGGTAATCCTCGCCTTCATGAACATCATACCTATCCCCGGCCTTGACGGCGGATACGTGCTGTTTCTGCTGTGGGAGATGGTATCGGGCCGCAAGCCCAGCGACAAATTCCTTGAGGTGGCCAACACCGTGGGATTCGCTTTCCTCTTCCTGCTGCTGATATATGCCAACGGCAACGACATCATACGCATGCTATTCTGACACCTAACAAGCACAACGATGACATACCAGGAGATAAGTCTCAAACGAGGCAAAGAAGAATCACTCGACCGCTTTCACCCATGGGTGTTCTCCGGCGCGATCGCCTCTGACACAGCCAAGATCGAAGAAGGCGATATCGTGAAAGTGCGCGCCCACGACGGACGACTCATCGGAGTGGGCCAGTATCAGATAGGCAGCATCGCCGTGAGGATGCTCGACTTCGGTGACACCATAATCGACGATGCCTTCTACAGACGCCGTCTCGCCGAGGCATGGAAGCTGCGCCGCGCCCTGGGTCTGCGCACAGCCGACAACCACGCATTCCGTCTGGTACATGGCGAGGGCGACTTCCTGCCCGGCCTGGTGATCGATGTCTACGGCGACACAGCCGTGCTGCAGGCCCACAGCCCCGGCATGCACTACGCACGCCTCTCAATAGCACGCCAGCTCACGGCGCTCGATGGCCTGGGGGTGGCCAACGTATATTACAAGAGCGAGACCACACTGCCCTACAAAGCCCATCTCGACCCCGTCAACGACTATATCATAGGCGGATACACGACAGACGTGACCGTGGAGAACGGCATGAAATTCCACGTCGACTGGCTGCGTGGCCAGAAGACCGGATTCTTTGTGGACCAGCGCGACAACCGCAGCCTGCTTGAGCATTACAGCCGGGGGCGAAACGTGCTGAATATGTTCTGCTACACAGGCGGATTCTCTGTATACGCCATGCGAGGAGGGGCCGCATCCGTCACCTCGGTGGACTCATCGGCCAAAGCCATATCGCTCACCGACGCCAACATCGCCCTCAACTATCCAGGCGACCCGCGCCACCAATCCTATGCCGAAGACGCCTTCAAGTTTCTCGACCGGATGCCCAAAGGCGAATACGACCTGGTGATACTCGACCCGCCCGCCTTCGCCAAACACCGCTCGGCCCTGCGCAATGCCCTGCGCGGATACCAGAGGCTCAACGCGCGCGCCTTCGAGAACATCGCTCCCGGCGGCATACTATTCACCTTCTCGTGCTCACAGGCCGTGAGCCGCGAGCAATTCCGTCTGGCCGTATTCTCGGCAGCCGCTCAGAGCCGCCGCAAGGTCAGGATCCTGCACCAGCTCACCCAGCCCGCCGACCATCCGGTCAACATCTATCACCCCGAGGGCGAATACCTCAAGGGACTCGTCCTGTATGTAGAATAATGTAAGTAATGGGTAATAGGTAATAAGTAATAGTGTATAAGTAATAACATATAAGGTATAAGGTATACGATATAAGTTGTAAGTTATAAATTATACGTTATAAACTATTAGTTAGTAATTAGTTATCAACCAATAATATGAAAAAAGCAGCCATCATCGCCATGACACTCTCATTAGCAGCCTGCTCCGGCAACTCTCCCCGCCAGGCCGAAGATAGTGATTTCGACTTCACAGTAGACCGTTTTGCTGATATCGAGGTGCTGAGGTATCCTGTCACCGACTTTGAGAACCTTACCCCCGACCAGAAAAAATACATATATTACCTGACCGAGGCCGCTCTCTGGGGACGCGATATCCTCACCGACCAGAACTGCGCCGTGAATCTCGACGTGCGCGATGCCCTCGAAGCCATCTACACCACCTACGACGGTGACAAAGAGAGCGCCGACTACAAGGCATTCGAGACATACATCAAGCAGGTATGGTTTGGCAACGGCATACACCACCACTACTCCACCGACAAATTCCAGCCCGGATTCTCACAGGAATTCTTCGCCACACAGCTCTCACGCATCGGCGCCGACTCCGTGGCCACCGCCACCCTCACCGACATAGTATTCAACCCCGCCACTCTCGCCAAACGTGTCAACCAGGCCGACGGCGTGGACCTCATCACCACTTCGGCATGCAACTTCTACACCGATGGCGTGACACAGAAAGAAGTGGAGGACTACTACAACTCCCGTAAAGATACCACCGACACACGGCCCATCTCATGGGGTCTGAACTCGCGCATCGCCCGCGGCGCCGACGGCAAGCTCACCGAGCAGACCTACAAGATAGGCGGCATGTACGGTCCCACGATCGAGAAGATAGTGGAGAATCTCAATATGGCGCGCAAATACGCCGACAACGACAAGCAACGGGCCACCATCGACAAACTCGTGGAATACTACACCGGCGGCGATCTGGCCACATTCGACGAATACTCGATCACCTGGGCCGAAGACACCGTGTCAAAGGTAGACTTCATCAACGGATTTATCGAGAGCTACGGCGACCCACTCGGCATGAAAGGCTCATGGGAATCGATCGTAAACTTCAAGAACGAAGAGGCAAGCCACCGCACCGAGGTGCTCAGCAGCAACGCACAGTGGTTTGAAGACCACTCCCCCATCAATCCCAAATTCCGCAAGCCCCATGTCAAGGGCGTGAGCGCCAAGGTGATCACCGCCGCCATCCTCGCCGGTGACTCATACCCCTCAACACCCATCGGCATCAACCTGCCCAACTCCAACTGGATACGTGCCGAACACGGCTCTAAATCAGTGACAATCGAGAATATCACCTACGCCTACGACATGGCCGGCCAAGGCAACGGATTCAACGAAGAATTCGTAATCGACGACGAGACACGCCAGCTGCTCAACGACTGGCTATACATCACCGACAACCTCCACACAGACCTGCACGAGTGTCTCGGTCACGGCTCGGGCCGACTGATGGAAGGCATAGACCCTGACGCACTCAAAGCCCACGGCTCCACTCTCGAAGAGACCCGCGCCGACCTATTCGCCCTCTACTATCTGGCCGATCCCAAGCTGCAGGAGCTTGGTCTGCTCGAAAATCCCGACGCCTATAAAGCCGAATACTACAAATACATCCTCAACGGCATGATGACACAGCTCATGCGCATCGAGCCGGGCAAGGATGTGGAGGAGGCCCACATGCGCAACCGCAAGCTCATCGCCGAATGGGCATACGAGCACGGCAAGGCAGACAACGTGATCGAGATGGTGAAGAAAGACGGCAAGACATACATCAAGATCAACGACTATACCAAGCTACGCGACCTATTCGGCCAGCTCCTGAGCGAGATACAGCGCATCAAGAGCGAAGGCGACTATGAGGCAGGCCGACAGCTCGTGGAGAAATACGCCGTGAAGGTAGACCCGACGCTCCACAAAGAGGTGCTCGACAGATACGCAAAGCTTAATATCGCACCCTATAAAGGATTCGTCAACCCCGTATACACACCGGTATTCGACAAAAACGGCCAGCTCGTGGATGTAACCATCAGCTATGACGAAGACTATCCCACACAGATGCTCCGCTACTCCAGACAGTACAGCCTGCATCCGTCAAAATATGCCAAGAAATAATCAACCCACCAAGCAAACACAGATACCCTAATGGACCAGCGATACAACCTGCGCGGCGTGTCAGCCTCGAAAGAAGACGTACACAACGCCATTAAGAATGTTGACAAGGGATTATATCCCAAGGCTTTCTGCAAGATAATACCTGATATTCTCGGCGGAGACCCCGAATACTGCAATATCATGCACGCCGACGGAGCCGGCACCAAATCATCGCTCGCATACATATACTGGCGCGAGACCGGCGACCTGAGCGTATGGCGGGGCATCGCCCAGGACTCCCTGATAATGAACATCGACGACCTGCTCTGCGTAGGCGCCACCGACAACATACTCGTGTCATCGACCATTGGCCGCAACAAGCTGCTGATCCCCGGCGAGGTCATCTCCGAGATAATCAACAGCACCGAAGACCTGCTCGCCGAGCTGCGCGGCCAGGGCGTCAACGCCTACTCCACCGGCGGAGAGACCGCCGATGTCGGCGACCTCGTGCGCACCATCATCGTAGACTCCACAGTCACATGCCGTATGCGCCGCGCTGATGTGATCAACAACGCCAATATCAAAGGCGGCGACGTGATAGTGGGCCTCGCATCATACGGCCAGGCCACATACGAGCACGGATACAACGGCGGCATGGGCAGCAACGGCCTCACATCGGCTCGTCATGACGTATTCAGCAAGTATCTCGCTGAGAAATACCCCGAAAGCTATGACGCGGCAGTGCCTGCCGAACTCGTATATTCCGGCCACCTCAAGCTCACAGACAAGGTAGAAGGCAGCGTGCTCGACGCCGGACGCCTCGTTCTCTCACCCACACGCACCTACGCCCCGGTGATCAAAGCCATCCTCGACAAGATGCGCCCGCAGATCCACGGCATGGTACACTGCTCGGGCGGCGCACAGACCAAGATCATGCACTTCGTCGACAACAAACACGTAATCAAGGACAACCTCTTCCCCATCCCGCCTCTCTTCGCCACCATACGCGAGCAGAGCGGCACCGACTGGGCCGAGATGTACAAGGTATTCAACATGGGTCACCGCATGGAGATATACCTCGCGCCCGAAGACGCGCAGCAGGTGATCGAGATAGCCGAGAGCTACGGTATCGAAGCCCGCATCGTGGGCCGTGTCGAGGATGCCGACAGCAACCGTCTGACACTCGTCACCGAAAACGGCACCTTTGAATACTGATCACACCGAATACACGGATGCTTACGTCGCGTATCGATAAAGTAATTGTGGCATTAATAGCCATCATGCTGTGTGCCTGCGGCAAAGGCAGCGACAAACGCCATGCCGCAGACACATCGGCCGACCCCTACAGCCTGCCCGACACATTGCGTGTGGCCACCCTCTACAGCCCCACATCCTACTTCATCTACCGCGATACACCCATGGGTTACGACTACTCGCTGGTCAGCGCCATGGCCGCCGAAAAGGGCTTCGACATCGACCTGCACGTGGCCGCGTCGCTGCCCGACGCCATCAAGATGCTCGACTCCGGCGAAGTGGACCTGATCGCCTATGAGGTGCCAGTGACATCGGAATACCGTGGACAGATCGTGCATTGCGGCCCCGAGAACACCACGTCGCAGGTGCTGGTGCAGCCGGCCAAAAGCGACAATATCATCACCGACGTGACCCAGCTCGTGGGTCGCGACATATACGTAGAGGCAGACTCAAAGTATCTGCAGCGCATAGAGAATCTCAACTCCGAGCTGGGCGGAGGCATCATAATACACAGCGTGGCCCGCGACACACTCATCACCGAAGACCTGATCAAGATGGTATCAGAGGGACTGATACCGCTCACCGTGGTAGACAGCGACATAGCCCGTATCAACAAGACCTATTACCCCGAGCTCGACATCACGATGCCCGTGGGATTCCCACAGCGCTCGCGGTGGGCCGTCAACAAAAAAGACAAATGGCTCGCCGACTCAATCGACCAATGGATCAAGGCCGACATGCCGCGTCAGGAGAACGACACCCTGCTCAAGCGGTATTTCGAACTGAGCAAGATACTACCCGCCGATTCGGAAATACAGCTCGACCTCTCATCAGGCAGGATATCGCCCTACGACGCCATATTCAGACAGTATACCCGCGACACCGACATCGACTGGCGGCTGATGGCCGCCATCGCATACGTGGAGAGCGGATACAAGAACGAGGTGCAGTCGTGGGCCGGGGCCCAGGGCATAATGCAGATAATGCCCTCGACCGCACGCGCCTACGATGTAGACCCCGCGCGTCTCATCGACCCGGCCACATCCATCGCGCTGGCCGTGAAGATATACAGCGAGCTCGACCGCACCCTCGCCCCTAAGGTACCCGACAGAAGCGAACGTGTGAAATTCGTGCTCGCATCATACAACGCCGGCCTCGGACATATCTCCGATGCGATAGCCCTGGCCAGAAAGAACGGCCAGGATCCCCAGCGGTGGTATGGCAACGTGGAGCTGGCCCTCACCCTCAAATCCAAGCCGGAATACTACAACGACCCGGTATGCAAATGCGGATACTTCCGCAGCACGCAGACCACAGAATACGTGCATGACGTGCTCGACGTGTACCACCAATGCGTATCCCGTATCAGGAAGTAACCACCCCGGAATATCCTATCATGTAAATATAATTCACCAATCAACTATATCTAATGAAACGCAAATTCTTCACAGTGGCGCTCATCAGTGCCGTAGCCGCTTCGATGTCGATGTCATCATGTATCGGCAGCTTCGCGCTCACCAACCGTCTGCTCGAATGGAACCGCAATATCGACAGCAAGTTTGTCAACGAAGTCGTATTCTTCGCATTCTGGATCGTGCCCGTATATGAGGTAGCGGCCCTGGCAGATGTGATCGTGCTCAACAGCATCGAGTTCTGGACAGGAGATTCACCAATCGCCGACGGCAGCAAGGTGATCATCGAGGGCAACGACGCAAAATATATGGTGGAGGCTGACTCCAACGGGTACACCATCACAAACACCACCACAAAAGAAACCACACGCCTCAACTACGACAAGAGCGAACAGACATGGAGCGTGGTGGGCAGATCAGGCAAGGAGTATCCTCTGATGACATTTGTAGACGACACCCACATCCTCGTGCCCGCCGGCAACGGTGAGATGATGCAGATCGAGCGCTCAAAGGCCGGTCTATACGCATATCAGACAGCCATCGCCGAACATATCGGTCTTTTCGCTCAGAAATAACACAGCGATGCGTGGCCTGGAGCTACTCGCGCCCGCGCGCAACATCGATACCGCACTTGAGGCCATAGCCCATGGTGCGGATGCCGTATACATCGGCGGCCCGAGCCACGGAGCCCGGGCCGCCGCCTGTAATTC
>CAZBWZ010000097.1:0-9032 GCA_964495725.1 uncultured Bacteroides sp. | reverse complement strand
GTGAGGAGAATGATTTCAGCGACTGAGCTTTCGCACTTCGGATTTTAATTTAGGGCGCCCCACCTACAGCGAACGCACGAAAGGAAAGCGCCCATAATTAGCTAAATATTCACAATCGATACTCGGATTTTTCTATGTAAATTTGCAAAAGAGTGGAAAGTGACAAAAAACAACATAATTCATAGCACCATGAAAAAAGCAATCATATCCTTAGTGACGATACTGGTGGCCGCGTCAGCCGATATGTCGGCGGCTCAGAGAGAGCTCTTTGACGACGGATGGAAGTTTGCTTTCGGCAACGCCTCCGACCCTGCCAAAGACTTCGGCTGCGGCACGGAATACTTCAATTATCTCACAAAAGCAAGCTCAATCCATAACGAAGGCCCCTACAGCCCCAAGTTTGACCAGACCCGGTGGGGTGTCGACTGGATCGATGTTACCCTCCCCCACGACTGGGTAGTGGATCTGCCCTTCGAGCAAACAGCGAGCCACAGCCACGGATACAAGACCGTAGGATACAAGTACCCCGGGACAAGTGTCGGATGGTACCGCAAGACCTTCTTCATACCCGAGGACGATTTCGGCAAGCACATCTCCCTGCAGTTCGACGGCATATTCCGCGATGCCAAAATATGGGTCAACGGTTTCTATCTCGGCAGCGAGCCCAGCGGATACGCCACACAGGTCTATGACATCTCGGAATACCTCAACTACGGCGGCGAGAATCTGCTGACCGTGAGGGCCGATGCCACACTCGAAGAAGGCTGGTTCTACGAGGGTGCGGGCATATACCGCCACGTATGGCTCGACAAGGCCGATCCGGTGCATGTGGCACCTTTCGGCACGTTCGTATACGCCGACATCGCGGCTCCATACGACAAGGCGGTGGTCACTGTCGAGATCACAGTCGACAACAAAGGTCTCGAAAATGCGGATTATGAGATCCATAATACACTGGTCGCTCCCGACGGCACGAGACACACATTTCCTGTCTCCGCCGAAAAAGGAGTGCTACCCAAGAGCGATCGCCGCTCTGTCGTGAAATTGACCGTGGACAATCCGGCTCTCTGGGATATCGACAACCCGCAGCTCTACACCCTGATCACCGAGGTCGTGAAAGACGGCAAGACTGTAGATACACGCACCACTCGCACCGGCATACGCGACATACGTTTTGATGCCGACAGCGGATTCTGCCTCAACGGCAGGAATGTCAAGATCAAAGGCGTGAACATGCACCAGGACCATGCCGGCGTAGGCGCGGCCATCCCCGATGCCCTCCAGGCTTTCCGGCTGGGCGAACTTAAGAAATATGGTGTGAACGCATACCGCTCGAGCCACAATCCCATGACTCCGGCCATGCTCGACGCTTGCGACTCATTAGGCATACTGGTAATGGAAGAGAACCGCCTGACAGGTGTCAATGACGAGCATGTACGCCTGCTGCACAGAATGATAGAGAGAGACCGCAACCACCCGTCTATCATAGTCTGGAGCGTAGGCAACGAGGAATGGGGCACCGAATGGAATGATTACGGCCGCCGCATCTCCGAGTCGATGCGTGAATACTGCCACCGTTTCGACCCCACACGCCCTATGGCAATGGCGACTTCGGGAGGCCCCACAGTGGTGGTACCCGTGGATATCGCAGGTTACAACTACGTGTTGCAGAATCCCATCGAGCAGCATCGCGCCCAATATCCCGACCGTAAGGCGCTCGGCACCGAGGAGACCACCGGCTGTGGCGCACGCGGCATATACTATGATGACATTGCCAACGGCTACATGAAGGCCATCAACCGCTCCAAGAGCGGTCCCGACAGCCTGTATAACGCTATCGAGCGCGGCTGGAAATTCTATGACGAACGTCCATGGCTGGGCGGTCTCTTCTACTGGACAGGCTTTGACTATCGCGGAGAGCCGAATCCTATGGTGTTCCCCGCCACCGGCTCACAGTTTGGCGTGCTCGACTATTGCGGATTCCCCAAAGACGAGGCATTCTATCTCAAATCCTGGTGGACCGACGAGCCGGTGCTGCACATATTCCCGCACTGGAATCTCAAGGGTCACGAAGGCGAGCCCGTGGATGTATGGGCATACAGCAATATGGATGAGGTGGAGCTCTTTGTCAACGGCAAGAGCCTCGGCCGCAAGAAGATGCCCGTCGACGGTCACCTGAGCTGGGAGGCTGTCTACAAACCCGGCACGCTGAAGGCCGTGGGCTACAAGAATGGCAAGAAGGCTATGGAGACCAAGATAGAGACTACCGGTGAGGCTGCCGCACTCGATCTCACAGCCGACCACCGCGCGATCAAGGCCGACAACAGGGATGTGTCGGTGATAGCGGTCAAGGTGCTGGATAAGAAAGGCCGGTACGTGCCCGATGCCGATATCGACCTCGGCATCACGGTGTCGGGCCCGGTCAGGATACTCGGTGTAGGCAACGGCGACCCCACATACCGCACGTCCGAGCGTCCGACCGACGGCATAGGTAAGAATTTCAAGGTCAGGACATTCAACGGTCTGGCGCAGATACTCGTCCAGGCCACGGATACCGACGGAGACGCCACCGTCACCGTAGACGCCGAGGGCATCCCTGCAAACAATATCATTTTGACAACAAACAAGTAATAATAATATCATGAAGCAAATCAAGGCATTATTCATCACCGCCGTGTCGCTCTCGGCTCTGCCGTTTGCGGCCGGCGCGGAGATCATCGACCTGTCCACACCATCCACATCGCTGATACTCGATGCCACGGCAGGTACCCCGCTGAAGATCCTCTATTATGGCGAGAAATTATCGCAGGGCGATATCGAGGGTCTGAAGTCATCACCGCTCTCAAATCATGACGCGTATCCGGTGTACGGAATCTTTCCACAGAGCGAGGCGGCCCTGAGCGTGACCCATGCCGACGGCAACCGCACCACCCAGGTGGAGGTGACGGATGTACGCACCGCCGACGAGGGAGACGCTAAGGTGACCACCGTGGTAATGCGCGACAAGGCGTATCCGTTTGAAGTGAATGTCAACTACCGCGTGCGCCCGGGCTATGATGTGATCGAGACATGGACCGACATCATCAACAATGAGAAGGGCGATGTCACACTCAACAGGTTTATGTCGGGATATCTGCCCATACGATATGGCAACGTATGGTTGTCGAGCCTATACGGCACATGGGCCAACGAGGCCGAGCTCACCGAGGAGCCCCTCACCCACGGTGTGAAGATGATCAAGAACAAAGACGGTCTGCGCAACTCACACACCGCACACGGCGAGGTGATGTTCTCGCTCGACGGTAAGCCGCAGGAGAATACAGGCCGCATCATTGGCGCCGCCCTGTGCTATCCCGGCAATTACAAGCTATTCATTGACACCGATGACTCCGACACGCATCATTTCTTCGCCGGCATCAATGAGGAGAATTCCGAGTATCACCTGAAGAAAGGCGAGACATTCACCACTCCGGAGCTGGCGCTCACCTACAGCAACGAAGGTCTGTCGGGCGCGAGCCGCAATTTCCACAAATGGGGCCGCGACAACCGCCTCCACGCCGGTGACAAGGAGCGCAAGATCCTGCTCAACTCATGGGAGGGTGTGTACTTCGATATCAACGAGGATGTGATGGCCGGCATGATGGAAGACATTGCATCGATGGGCGGCGAGCTGTTCGTTATGGATGACGGCTGGTTTGGCGACAAGTATCCGCGCAACGTCGACAATTCTTCGCTGGGCGACTGGGTGGTGGATACCCGCAAGCTGCCCCACGGCATCAACGGCCTGCTTGAGACGGCAAAAAAGAACGGTGTGTCATTCGGTATCTGGATCGAGCCGGAGATGGCCAACACCACAAGCGAGCTCTATGAGAAGCATCCCGAATATATAATAAAGGCTCCAAAACGCGACGTGATACAGGGCCGCGGAGGCACACAGGTGGTGCTCGATCTGTCTAATCCCAAAGTACAGGATCTTGTATTCGAGATTGTGGATACGCTCATGACAAAGTATCCGGCAATCGACTATATCAAGTGGGATGCCAACGCTCCCATAATGGAGCACGGTTCACAGTATCTCACCGCCGACAACCAGAGCCATCTGTATATCGACTATCACAAAGGATTGATCAAGACCCTCGACCGCATACGTGCCGCCCATCCCGATGTCACCATACAGGCTTGCGCCAGCGGTGGCGGACGCGCCAACTGGGGTGTGCTGCCCTGGTTTGACGAGTTCTGGACCTCTGACAACAATGACGCGCTGCAGCGTGTGTACATGCAGTGGGGCACGAGCTATTTCTTCCCGGCCATAGCCATGGCCTCGCACATATCGGCCTCGCCCAATCATCAGACTTTCCGCAGGATTCCCACCAAATTCCGTGCCGATGTGGCCATGAGCGGCCGTCTGGGTCTTGAGATGCAGCCCAAGGATATGAACGATGAGGATCGCGCCATCTGTGCCCAGGCCATCAGCGACTATAAGAAGATTCGCCCCATCGTGCAGTTCGGCGATCTCTACCGCCTGCAGTCTCCGTTCGACAAGAAGGGTGTGGCATCTCTGATGTATGTCACTCCCGAGAAGGATGATGCGGTGTTCTTCTGGTGGAAGACCGAGACCTTCATGAATCAGCAGCTGCCGCGCATCCCCATGGCCGGTCTTGACCCCGACAAATATTACACGGTGACAGAGCTCAACCGCATCGACAATGAGCCGCTGCCTTTCGAGGGCAAGACATTCTCCGGTAAATTCCTTATGGCCAACGGTCTTGAAATGCCCCTGACCTACCGTGTGGACTATCACAAGAATACCGACTTCGCCTCAAGAGTGCTCCGTCTCACTGAGGCCAAGTGACCGATTCCTGACCCTGATATGGCAAGCCCCCTCATGCAATCCTGCATGAGGGGGCTTACCGTATAGTTCGCTGCCTGTAAGTGTCAACGACGGCCACGGCCGTGGGTAGTGCTTGAACCGCTGCCTGTGTTGGTGTTGGTTGATTTGACCCGTGTCTGTGTCGGTGTGCTTTTAGATGAGCTTTTAGTTGTGCCGGTGGCCTGCCGGTTGGTGGATTTCGGTGTCGCCGTACCGGCACTCTTCTGGGTGTTGTTTTTAACGGTGGACGCGGGTGTGGCGGGTCGGTTGCTGCCAGATGACGAGCCGCCCGTATGGCTTGTGCCGGATCCGTTGTTACCGGGGCGGTTGCTGCCCGAGCCGGTATTACCAGAGCCGCTGTTGCCCGAGCCGTTGTTGCCGGGACGCGTGGTTGTCGTATTGCCTCCTCCGAGACCGCCGTTGCCGGGACGTCCGTTATCGGGGCGCGTTGTCGTGGAGCCGCCGCTGTGATTGCCGCCGGGATTGCTTGTCCCGCCGCCGTGGTTACCGCTGCTGCCTCCTCCTGTGTGGTTGTTGCCTGGCACAGGTTTATTGTCGGGCTGCGTAGTGGGCGCGTGCCAGCCGGGATTGGATGGCGGGGGGCCGGCAGCAGGGCCGTAGCCGGGATAATAGCCGGCTGGCGGTGGAGGCGGTGGCGGTGGACCCGGATCATAGTAGGTCGGTCCTCCGCCGTAATACGGGCCGTAGCCGTAGATGTCGTAATCGACCCACATTGTTTCCCGACCTATGATGCCACATGAGGTCATGGCAGCCGAGGCGGCCAATGTAAGAAGACTTGCTGTGAATATTCTGCGGGTCATGACTGTTTGGTGTTAATTCCGGGCGGCGCCCCATGGGTGCCGCCCGGTTGTGATTATTATCTGCAAATATAACAATATGTTGCTTATGTTGCAAATAATCCGGTGATTTTATTTATGATTGTGGTGTCCGTTATGTTTGTGCGGATTGGGTTTGGGTGCTTTGTGGTTTTTGTGTTTTTTAGGTGGAGCGGGCGGTGGTGGTGGCGGTGGTGTCACCACAGGTCTCGATGGAGGTGGTGGAGGCGGTGGCGGAGGAGTGGGCGTGGATGCCGATATTGACACGCCGTTGCTGCCTATCGAGACATTTATCCAGTTACCGGCCATTACGGAGGCGGATGACAGCAGCACCGATGCTGCGATAGCTACGAAGGTAAGTTTACGTTTCATATCATCATCATTTTTTAGTTATACCATTTTGACACTTACCACAGCAAATGGTTTACTATTTGCAAACAAACACACCCTATTTTCAACAAAAAGCAAAGAATTGTCACCCATCTGACCAACACCGCACCCTCATCACTTTTCTCAAATCTCCATATCCCCCCTCATGACCCTCCCGGATAAAGAAGAACTCCGAAGACCAATTTTTTCTTATTCTGCCGCGTCTATTTCATCGGCATGGGACTTTAAACGATTTGCGATATCTCTGAATGCCTCGGCCAGCTGATGTGCTTCATCAGCCGAAAAACTCCGCTCTTTATCGCATACTGTTGCCCCATGGAGCTTTTGAGAGAACCACCCATGCGTTTTACCAAAATATTGTTTTGCTATGGCTGTCTTATTCAGCAGTCCATCAAGGTCAAGAAAGGCGGTGAAAATCGCACCGTCTTTAAATTTAATGGTCTCCGCTCTGTGTTGCTCCGCTAATTCAGGATCATGATATTTTCGTTTGCTCAAATACATATAGCTTTATATATTTTGTCCTCGTCTGTCTCCCAGGGACTTCTTTTTTACAATTAGTTAATGATCTCATATAGCTATCGAATGGACAGATTGACAACTTCATGGTTGTAATCTTTATAAATAACTGAAAACAGGTAGTGTATGAACTCATACCACCTATATTGCATATTTACTACTATACGGCCATAGACTCCTCCTTTCTATTAATGTTTTTTGTTTATGATACAAAGTTATTAATAATTTCGTTAATAACAAATTATTAGATGACTTTCATGATAAATATTTGTCTATATCCCCTTCTTCGACTAACTTTGCATTGTCAAATATTGTGCCTTGTCACAGTATTTGACAATAGACATTATGATAATACAACTACCTCTTCACCTGCATAAGCTCACTGCGCGGAGGCTTTTGTGATCAGATTATAGGACAGAGACTTGCGTCTCTATTTTTATTATCTTAAGCTACTATTGAAGTAATACTTTAAATAATTCAAGATCGATTATTCATTTTTATCAAGCATAACTGTAAATTATCCTAAGTATGAATCAGTATATATACAGACTGCTGACTCCTAATGTTTTGGAGGGCGTCAACACCTTTCAGACAGTGGTCATTACCGGTCCGCGGCAGTCCGGTAAGACGACCTTGTGCCGCCATCTGTTTCCCGATTACAGTTATGCCGATCTCGATGACATCACCCTCCGCACATCGGTAATGGAGAATCCCGTCGGATTCCTTGACTCCTTAGGCGACAGAGCAGTGATCGAAGAAGTGCACCACGTGCCCGAACTCATGACCATGATACAGGAGCGCACCGCCGAATCACCCGACCGCAGATATATACTCACCGACCGAGGTACATATTCAGTGCCCCGATCACTTGCAGGCCACGCCGCCGTGTTTTCACTGCTGCCCCTCTCCCTCACCGAGGCCGAATACATCCTGGCCTCACAGCCTGTCGATGACATCATCATCGCAGGCATGTATCCTGAGATCATCTCCGGACAATCGCAGCCCGGCACATATTACAGGAAATACTATAACACCTACGTCGAAAGAGACCTCAGAGACCACATCAACAAGAAGAACCTGTTGGCCTTTGACAGATTCATACGCCTGATGGCCATGCGTATAGGCTCGGAATTCAACGCATCCGCGCTGGCGCGCGAGACCGGTGTCTCCTCGGTCACCATCAAGGAGTGGTTCGGCATCCTCACCGGCACATATATCGCGTTTCCGCTGACACCCTATCACAACGGTCAGTCAAAGCCCCTCACCAAGATGCCCAAAATCTATTTCCATGACACGGGGCTCGCATGCTTCCTGTTAGGCATAGACAACGAGGAAAAGCTCCAGACCCACCAGATGCGGCGCGCGCTCTTTGAGAATCTTGCCGTGACCCAGCTGCTCAAGCAAAGATACAACCGCGGCATAGACCCCATGATGTATTTCTACCGCGACAAGACAGGTCTCGAGATCGATGCCGTAGCCGCCGAGGGCGACACACTGCGCATCTACGAGATAGTGTCCGGCAAGACCGTACGCCGGGGATTCTCCGACCGCATGAAACGCGCCCGCCTCACCATAGCAGGAATATCATCCGCCACAGTGATATATGAGGGAGAGAGCAATCCGCCCGTAACCCTCAACATCCGCGACCTATAAGAAATCCGTGACTAATCCAGTGAAAATACCTATATTTGCAAAATGATTACCGCATCTATAGTGACATACCGCACACCGCTGCCCGAGATAGACAAGGTGCTGTCGTGCCTGGCCGCCTCCGAGGTGGAGAAAGTGTATGTGATCGACAACTCACGTGACAAGGCCATGGAGGATCACCTCTCCGGCAATCCGTTTGTGGAATACATCGCCTCCGACAATGTGGGCTACGGCGCAGGCCACAACCAGGGCATACGACGGGCCATGACCGCCGGTGCGGAATTTCATATCGTGCTTAACAGCGATGTCTACTGGAGCGACCCCGTGGTGGAGACCTGCCGCGACTACATGACGGCTCATCAGGATGTGGGTCAGGTGATGCCCAAGGTATATTATCCCGACGGACGGCTGCAATATCAGTGCAAGCTCCTCCCTACCCCGCTCGACCTGCTATTCCGCCGTCTGCTGCCCTCACGGATGCTGCGCAGACGCGAGCGGCGCTATCAGCTGGAGTTCACGGGCTACGACCACGAGATGAATGTGCCCTACCTGTCGGGATGCTTTATGTTCTTCAGGATGTCGGCGCTGCGCGAAGTCGGCATCTTTGACGAGCGCTTCTTCATGTATCCCGAAGATATCGACATGACCCGCCGCATTCACAGCCGATACCGCACCATGTATCTGCCCGCGGTATCGATCACACACATTTACGCTGTACAGTCACGAAAAAATGCGCGCATGTTCATGATACACGCGCGCAATATGATCAA
>CAZBWZ010000096.1:0-9039 GCA_964495725.1 uncultured Bacteroides sp. | reverse complement strand
ACTATGACTATTACGTGCGTACCAACAACTGGCAGGCACTAATCGACTACGCATCACAGCACACCCCCGACCGCCCAATGACCGTCAGCGCCACAAACTTGGCCCTTGGCATGACCGGCCAGCTTGACTCTCAAGCTTTCAGATTCTATCAGAACGGACCGGAGGGACTTGTGCCCGCGTTCACCAAAGAGACACTGTCGTCATTCACCACTGGTGAGATACTCTTTCAGCTCGGACTTATCAACGACGCCCAGAGATTCTACTTCGAGGGCATGGAGGCAATCCCCAACTACAACAAGAGCAGCCGCGCCATACGCCGCCTGGCCGAGACTGCCATGATAAGGGGTGACGTAAAAGTAGCCGAGAAATACCTCAAAATGCTTACCCACACGATATTCTATAAAAAATGGGCTCAGCGCAATCTACAGCTGCTCAAGACACCCCGCGGTATCGACAATCATACGCTATACGGCACACTCCGCCGCCATATTCCCTACAATGACAATCTATACAGCGAAGACGACATAGACAAATCATTCGGGCAGATGTATCTCAAAGATACATCCAACACACTGGCCAGACAGTATCTTGTGGTATATCCGCTGCTGGAACGCAACCTCGACAAATTCATGCAATACATGCAGATGGTGGCCGAAAAAGACCCGGCATATAATCCACTGCTCGCACAAGAGGGCGCCGCGTTCTATTTCATGAGCAAAGGCATGACACCTCCCCCCGGACTCGTGTCACCGGCAGCCAC
This sequence comes from uncultured Bacteroides sp., assembly GCA_964495725.1. Taxonomy (GTDB): domain Bacteria; phylum Bacteroidota; class Bacteroidia; order Bacteroidales; family Muribaculaceae; genus CAG-873. Next base: position 8,279 of record CAZBWZ010000096.1, on the reverse strand, counting down.
ACGGGCCCTGCAGCAATTCAGCAGGGCATGGACTACAAAAGACACAGCGGCTCTGGCTCCATTCAAAGGCTCGCTGTACTACTATCTCATGGAGCCGTCAATCTCAGCTCAATAATCCAATACATATTTTCATCAATAAGCACAATGACTTTACGACATATATTAGCACTGACGGCACTGATATGGCTGTACTCATGCAGCGAAAAGCCGGATAACGCCACATATACCGACACTTTACCTCCCATCTTTCCCGACTATGCAGGGGTCACGATTCCGGCCGGCATCGCCCCTCTCAATTTCGCCGTTACCGACACCACCGCTGAGGTGCAAAGCGTCTACGTCACGGTAAAAGGCAGCAAAGCAGGCATACTTACAGTCGGCGGTGACTTCGCAGACTTCCCCACTGACAAATGGCATCAGCTCACAGCCGAGAATACCGGAGGGAAACTCATATTCACGGTAAACGCAAAAATCGATGGAAAATGGCTGAGATATCGCGACTTTGATGTCAACGTCAGCTGCTATCCCCTGGATCAGTGGGGACTGACTTACCGCCGTATTGCCCCGGGATACGAGGTGTACAGCAAGATGGGCCTATACCAGCGCGATCTCTCTAACTTCGATGAGTATGCAATAATCGAAAACACGATGACCGACGGCCAGTGCTACAACTGCCACACGCCCAACCGCACCGACCCAGAGTCATTTGTCTTTCATGTGCGCGGTGATCACGGAGCCACAATGATACAGCGCGCTGGCGAATGTACATGGCTGCAGGCCGTCAACGACTCGCTCGGCGGAGCCATGGTATATCCTTATTGGCATCCATCAGGACGATATATCGCCTTCTCCACCAACCAGACCCGCCAGGGATTTCACTTAGGCCATGACAAACGTGTCGAGGTTTTCGACCTCTCTTCCGACGTGCTTGTCTACGATGTGGAGAAAAATGAGATTATCCTCGATTCGCTGCTCACCTCCACAACATGGTCTGAAAATACCCCGGTATTCTCGCCAGACGGGAAGTCCTTGTATTTCACAACGTGTATTCAGCAGGAATATCCTGCGGATATGAAAAAGGAACAGTATAATCTTTGCCGCGTTGCCTTCGATGAAAAGACCGGCAACGTCAGCGGTCAGGTTGACACGCTCTACGATGCCGTATCACAGGGCAAAAGCGTGACATGGCCACGTCCGTCATACGATGGCCGCTATCTGACTTTCACCCTCAGCGACTACGGATATTTCAGCATCTGGCACAAAGAATCCGACCAATGGCTCCTCGATCTCAAGACAGGAGCCGTACGCCCGATAGACGAAATCAACAGTGACGATGCCGACAGCTATCATAACTGGAGCGACAACAGCCACTGGCTCGTGTTCACCTCGCGCCGTGACGACGGTTTCTACTCCCGCCTGTATCTCACATCGGTTGACGACTCGGGCAAATTCACCAAACCCTTCCTGCTTCCTCAGGCCGACCCGTTGACATATTACAGCGAAGGGCTCCAGTCGTTCAACACTCCCGACTTCACCAAGACACAGGTCAAATTTGACCACCGCAGGGCCACCGGTGATATTCTTGGCCCGGAGCGCACCCCAACCAAGATAAGATAGCCGGAGTCGCTTACATCTCTTCTGCTTGCGACTACCAATCCAAGTAATTTCACACCAATGAAATCAGCAAATCAAAAATATATCTGCACAGCCTTTTCCGCTATTCTCTTCATCGGAGCCTTCCTGTTTCTATGGCTCTGGTGCCCGCAGTATCTGACCTATCAGGAGCAATACCAGCTGTTTCTATTTGACTCCGGATATTTCACCAACGGCATACGTGAGCCTGGAGGGCTCGCCGACTATATCTCGGAGTTTATCATGCAGTTCTGTTATATCCCGGTCTACGGAGCCACATTGATCGCCCTGCTTCTCACAGTCCAGCAAGTGCTTCTCGGGGCTGCGTACACACACGGTCATGAATCACAGTTGCCACTCTATTGCCTTTGTGCAGTGCCGGGCGTACTGATACTCGGTGCTTTCGGTGATGAAAACAATCTGCTGTCCTATGCCACGGCTCTCGCTCTCGTATCCTGCATGATTTTCATCTCCTCATATATCCGCCGCGATATTATTGCTGTCGCTATCTCCATCTTAAGCTTTCTCCCCCTATACTGGTGTGCCGGACCGGTAGCATTGCTCTACCCTCTTTGCGTGGCCTTGCGCCGTCGCAGCTTGTTGCCGGGTCTCGTGTCGCTTATCTTATGCGTGGCCCTTGTATTCGTTGCCCACCGTATATGGTGCCGTCAGTATCCGATCGAGGAGATGTTTATGGGTCTGAATTATTACCGTGTATCATTCATGCACCCGTCTGTATGGTATGCGGTATCTGCCGTAGTGGCCGCACTCGCTGTCCTGTCCACATTCAGATTAAAGATTCCAACGGTAGCCGGAGGCATCGCCTCTGCCGCTGTGATAATATTCGCGGTCATATACGTACCATCATGCTTCGACAATGCGAAAAGCTCTATTCTGGAATATGACATGCTTGTACGTCAGTCCCGCTGGACCGACATAATCGCCAAAGCTGAAAAGGAGCGTCCTGATGATAATTTCAGTCTGCAGGCCCTGAATCTTGCACTTGCCATGACGAATCAGCTCAACGACCGTATGTTTGAGTTTGACCAGCAAGGTATCGAGAGCCTGATCAGTCCTGCGCATCTCGACAACACCAGCACGCTCATCACATCTGAATTGCTATATCGCCTGCCTCTGACCAATGCCGCACTATCCACCACCTTCGATCTGCAGGAATCAATAATGAACAACCGCAAGAGCGGCAGATTCATGAAACGCATGGCCGAATGTATGATAATAATCGGACGATATGATGTGGCCCGTAAATATATCGATATGCTATCTCACAGCCTCTTTTATAGCGACTGGGCGGACGAAGCGCGTAACCTGCTCGGCAATGACGATGCAGTGATGAATCATCCGGTATACGGCCCCAAGAGGCGCATGTCATTCTCACATAAGGAATTCTATTTCATGCCCGAAATCAACAAGATCCTGACAATCCTCGCTCTTGACAGCAAGGGCGAAAACACACTTGCATGGCAATACAGCAATGCCGCCAACATGCTGATGGGCGACCTGTCCACACTCGCGGCCATGTCAGCCAACAATGCCGCCTTCGGTAATGCCGTCCCTCCCCGCCACGTACAGGAGGCGCTGGCAATGTACTGGACTATCAGTCACACTGATTTCAATGATGTGCCGTTTGAGATTTCACCTCAGATCAGATCATCGATTGCCGCACTTTCGGCGACGATGATGAATAATCCGAGCAATCAGGCGGCGTGGCGGTCGATCTCGGACTCTACATACTGGGCTTATTTCCTCAAACGACAGCAACAATACGCTCAGACCGGAGGCCCCGAACCGCAACAGACCGCAACACACGAATAAATCCTGAATCACCTATATCCTATGATAAGAAAATTTCTATACTGTATCACTATATTGCTCATCGCGTCATGCTCGCATCAACGTCCGCCCCAGATGCATCCCGTAAAGGAAAAGCCGGATATATTCCCCGACTATACCGATGTCACAATTCCTGCCGGTATCGCCCCGATGAACTTCAATATCAATGACCCTGATGCAGAGTGTGTATTCGTGGCCGTAACTGGCAGCAAGGGCGGCAGCATGGAGACATCCGGCAAATGGGCCGACTTTGAATCAGACCAATGGCACGCCCTCACATCTGAAAATGCTGGCGGAGATCTCACATTCGACGTATACGTACAGTATCACGATGGCAGATGGGTGAGGTATGCGCCATTCACCATGCACGTCAGTGCAGTGCCCCTCGATGATTACGGTGTGGTATACCGCAAGATAGCGCCAGGCTACCAGACATTCAGCAAGACGGGTATATACAGGCGCCAGCTGGCTACCTTCGATGAAAAACCGATTCTCGAAGAGACCGCCGTCAACGGCCAATGCCTCAATTGCCACTACTCCAACCGTGGCCGTGGCGACCAATACACCATACACGTACGCGGAGCCAACGGAGGCACGATAGTGCGGAATGGCCAGTCTACAGCATATCTCGACACCAAGACACCGGAGACCGTAGGAAACTGCACATACGGATACTGGCATCCCGACGGCCGATACATAGCATACAGCCTCAACAGAATATTCCAGAATTTCTACCTTGACAAGGATCATCTTATTGAGCCCTGGGATGCCGTAGGAGACATTGTGGTGCTCGACACCCGTGACAACACGCTGCTCACTACTCCGCTGCTGTTGACCGATGCGCAGGAGACTACACCGGCCTTCTCTCCTGACGGAAAAAAAATTTATTTCTGTAAGTCTGTGGCCGCAGAAATGCCCAAGGACTACGACAAGGTGAGATACAGCCTGTGCAGTATCGACTTTGATGCTGCTGCCGGCAGATTCGGCGAGAAAATCGACACTCTGATACCGGCCGACTCGATAGGATTGAGCGTGAGCATGCCCAGACCCTCATATGACGGACGTTACCTGATGTATAATCTCACAAGCCATGGCACCACTCCTGCCCATCGCGAGGATGCCGATATATGGATAATGGATCTTGCCGATGGCTCGACACGCCCGATGACCGAAATCAACAGCCCCAAAAGCGACGCTTACCATAACTGGAGCTGCGACGGCAACGGCTGGTTTCTCTTCAACAGCAAACGCAAGGACGGCCTATACGCCAATATCTATCTCTCACTGATGGGTGAGGACGGTAAGGCCACCAAACCATTCCTGCTGCCTCAGAAAAATCCACGCAAGTATTATGATGAGGCGTTGCATTCGTTCAATGCCCCCGACTTCATAGCATCGGATATCGAGCTCGACCCGGTAGAGATACATTCTACAGTGATGTCTTCCTCTCCGGTTAATGTCAATGTCAGCAATTCACACTGATTCTCTGCTTTATCAATATGAAAAGTTTGAAGAAATATATACCGGTAATATTGTGCATTACGGTCATCGCAGTCTTGTGCATCTTTTATCTTACCACAATGTCAGTACACCTGAAATGGCAGGAGCAAAACCAGATATTTATCCCTACATCCGACTGGCTCGGCACTTATTTCAACAAACCGGCATGGCTGGGGTGCATGGCGGCCGAGTGGCTGATACAGTTTTTCTGTTATCCTGTGGCCTCTGCTTTGATACTCTCTTTGTCAGTTGCCTTTGCAGCCTTTTCGGTATTCATTCCCTTGTCTCGGATTACAGGGCGCCCCTGGGGCGGTGCTATCACCACACTGATAGCATTATGGCTCATATCCACCAGCTTTAACGAAATGTCTTCACTGCCCTTTATCCTCTGTGTTAGCGGTGGATCGTTACTGTCGGAATGTAAGTTTTACATGGTGGTGCAGGACAAAAAACGTATTGACTTCTCGCCTCTAATCATAGCGCCCGCTTTCTGGCTCTTCGGAGTGGGATCCTACCTCACAGCTCTGTTTATAGCCTTGAGAGCGCTAAAGACAAGGAGACTAAAGGGACTGACCGTGGTATTAGCCTGCCTGCTCCTTGCTGTTGTCACACCTGCGATTCTCGCTTCTCGCTATTCATTACGTCCGTCCGATGCCGCCCTTTACCCGGGCGTCCCCGCTGCCGCATTGCCTGACAAAGAGCGCTTGCAACGCCTCGCGATAGATGATGCATATTACCGCGACGATATGGAGTCGGCAAAACGGCTTGCGCTACACGCTGACACGCCAAACGATGTCACGGCCTTCTATTATTATCTGGCAAGCGCCCGTCAGGATTCCTTACCTGACAATCTGCTGAAATATCCCGTTAAGAATCTCGGCACACTCACATCGATAGGCGAAAGCACACCCCTGCCGGTGATAAACATGATGAACGACCTGTATTTCACTCTGGGCGACATGACCTACGCCGAACGCGCAGCCATGATGCGCAACGTATTCTCTCCGCGCAACCGCAACTCGCGTATGCTGCGCCGTCTGGCCGAGATCAATCTTGCAAGCGGTGACACCCTCGCGGCTGACAAGTACCTGAGAATTCTTGCCCGTGTTGTCTCACAGCGACAATGGAGCCTTGACCATACTCCCGGCCGCATGTCATCTGAGGCGGAGGCTGACATAATGAAGCGACGCACCTGCGTCAACCGTATGCCCGACCTGCGCACTGGCGACAACTGCCGCTTTATCCTGCTGCAGCTGCTTGAGTCAAATCACAACAACACAGTGGCTCTCGATTATCTGCTGTGTACAGATCTGCTACTTAAAGACATCGGGACATTCAAGAATGACTATGACACCTACTGCATGGCTACAGGTAGTCCACGCTACAAAGACTTGTATCAACAAGCCCTCATGATATATCTCGCAGGCACCAATGCTCCGAAGGAAGAGTGGAACAGATACATCCGGTCGCAAGAGCAACTGGATCGGTTCAACGCCTATAGGTTGCGACGCGGCGACCGCTCGTTCGCTGACACATATTGGTTTTATTTCGATTTACAGCAATGAAACATACATGCCACCTTATAATCTCCGCACTGCTTTCAGTGATGGGCGCATGCACACCATCACCTGACCATCCAGTCAAGACAGATGCTCTGCCCGATATATATCCTGACTACACCGACGTGACAGTGCCACAGAATATCGCACCCCTGAATTTCCTCATGCGCGATTCCTGCCGGGCAATGTATGTCACCATACGATATGGCGATACCGAGGTTGTGTCACACCACAGAGGCAACGAGGCCATATTCAATCTCAACAAGTGGCGAAAATTAATGCAAGCTGCCGCCGGCTCAGAAGTAACCGTAGAGGTATCGGCATTATGTGGAGATAAATGGACAACATACAGGCCCTTCAAAATCAATGTGTCGGCTGACAGCATCGATCCCTATCTCACCTACCGTCTCATCGAGCCCGACTATGAGGTGTACAGCAGATTGCAGATAATGGAGCGATGCCTCGAAGATTTCACTGAGCGCCCAATCTGCGATTACAGTCTCGTGGGCAACCGTTGCATGAATTGCCACACCTATGCCCCCGGTGACAACGACCTGTCATTTCTCTACGTACGCGGTCCCGGAGGCGGCATGGTGCTCAATGACCGAGGCAATCTGCGTATGCTCGATATGCGCACCGATGATATGGTCTCAGGCTCAGTATACGCGCAGTTCAGTCCCTCCGGCAGATACATCGTATTCTCCGCCAATAACATCATACCGGCATTCCATACACGCCCTGAAAAGCGTCTGGAGGTATTTGATCTGAAATCTGATGTATATGTCTATGATCTCGGATCCGATCGGCTCTTGCGGTCACCGCTCCTCGCAGATACCGCGCGTCTTGAGACCTTTCCCACCTTCTCAGCTGACGGTCGCAGCATATATCTGTGTATAGCTGACGGACCGGCCCATCCGGCCCGTATCGACAGCCTACAGTACAGTCTCTGCCGTGTCAGCTTCGATGAGAGCAACGGTACCATAGGCAATACACTCGACACAATTATCAGTGCGACTACCGGTGCAAACACCAGCGTCAGTCATCCCCGTGTATCTCCCGACGGACGGCATCTGCTATACACAGTATCAGACTACGGTACATTCCCGATATGGCACCGAGAAGCCGACCTGAGAATGATAGACCTCACCACAGGCAAAATCGATCAGCTCTCACACGTTAACAGCGATATGAGCGATACATATCACAGCTGGTCCGAATCCGGGCGATGGTTTGTATTCGCAAGCAAACGCGATGACGGACTCTACGGCAAGCCCTACTTTGCATACGTTGATTCCGACGGAAAAGTATCCAAGCCGTTTGTGCTCCCTCAGAAGAATCCCACATACTATGACAACACACTGAAATCATTCAACGTGCCAGAGCTCGGCACACGGCAGGTATCCTTTACCTCAGAAGACATCATACCACTGTTACCGAAATAAACAGACAATAGAAATCTGATACACTCAACCCGGACATCAACAGGCCGTCGTTCTGCATCAGCAAAACGACGGCCTGTAACAGTATCTATTAGAAATTAATCTTTAATACGGGCGAACACAGCCTCGGCATCATCAGGGAGGGTAACTATGATCGAATCGTTCTCCTGACATCCATAACAATCGTCACCCAACATCAGCAGAACCTCATCATGTGTCTCACCATCTACATCATCGGGATGGAATCTGATAGTATCATTGATCACATCATAATCACCGTCGATAGTGTCATTACTCA
>CAZBWZ010000095.1:3653-9044 GCA_964495725.1 uncultured Bacteroides sp. | reverse complement strand
GCATCCACCACGTATGGCTTGGCCCAGAGCGGATTCCAGTCGGTGTGGTGGCACAGGGCGTGCTCGAATTCGAGATCGGCCACCTCGTTGCGTCCGCCATAGTAGTTGAGCACGCCGTCAAATCCTATTGATTTCTCGGCGATTACCGGTGTGCCTATGGTGATGTCGGGCTGGAGCGAGCCGGATGTGCCTATCCTCACCATTGTGAGTGTGCGTAGCGTGTCTCTCACCTCGCGTGTCTTGAAATCGACATTGGCCAGGGCGTCGAGTTCGGTGATGACGATGTCGATGTTGTCGGGGCCTATGCCGTGGCTCAGGCACATTATGGGCTTGCCCCCGTATGTGCCGCCTATGGTGTGGAATTCGCGGGAGGATACCTCGAATGTCTTCGTGTCAAAGAAGCCGGCCACCATGTCGACACGCGACGGATCGCCCACGAGGATGATATTGTCGGTGAGCTGCTCGGGCAGAAGATGCAGATGGAATACTGAGCCGTCGGGATTGATGATGAGCTCTGAGTCGGGAATATATTTTACAGCCATAGTCGTGTGGGGTTGATTAAGAGGATTTGTTACGCTGATACAAAGGTAAGGAAAATAATGTGTAATCGCAAATCATATTTGTGTGTGGCGTGGGGCGGAAATGGGCGGCCGGCGCGCTTTTTTTTGCGGGATTGTGGTGTGGAGCGAGGATTTTTTGTAATTTTACAAAAAAAATCGAAGTGAAAGGTAAAGTAGTAAGAAATACCGGTGCGCACTATGTGGTGGAGACCGCCGACGGCTGTCTGGTGCCATGCAAGGTGAAGGGTAATTTCAGGATCAAGGGTATACGCACTACCAACCCCGTGGCTGTGGGCGATGAGGTGACCGTGGGAGCTCCGGGCGCCGACGGCGTGGCCTATATTACGGAAATTGCGCCCCGCACCAATTATATCATACGCAGGGCGAGCAATCTGTCGAAGGAGTCGCATATCATAGCGAGCAATATCGACCGGGCGCTGCTGGTGGTGACTCTCGCGCATCCCACCACCTCCACTACTTTTGTCGACCGCTTCTTAGCTACGGCCGAGGCCTATTCGGTCGCGGCCATGATAGCCATCAACAAGATCGATCTGCTGGAGAGCGACGAGGACAGGGAGTATCTGGATGCGTTCGCGTATCTGTATGAGTCGATCGGCTACCGCGTGGCCAAGGTGTCGGCCCGCACGGGCGAGGGTATCGACAGCCTGCGCGAGATGCTGGCAGGCGGCGTGACGCTGCTGTCTGGCAATTCGGGTGTGGGCAAGTCGACGCTCATCAATGATCTGGTGCCGGGGTCTGCCCAGCGCACCGCCGAGATATCCGCCGCCCACGACCAGGGTATGCACACCACGACATTCAGCGAGCTCTTCAAGCTGCCGGGAGGCGGGGCCGTGATTGACACTCCGGGCATACGCGGATTCGGCACGGTGGATTTCGCCCGCAGCGAGGTGGCCCATTATTTTCCGGATATCTTCGCTGTGTCGGCTGACTGCCGCTACGGCGACTGCACCCACACCCACGAGCCCGGATGCGCTGTGCGCGAGGCCGTGGCCGACCACCGCATCGCCGAATCGAGATATGCGTCGTATCTGAGCATACTTGAGGATGCCGATGAGGGTAAATATCGCAAATAATTGAATTATAGTATATTGATAGGCAGAATAGTATGTGATTGATGTGACTGCCTGATAAAAATTGAATTGAATGATGAAGATACACAGGATTGCAGGATTGCTGCTGACAGCAATCATGATTGTCGTGGCCGTAGCTGCGGCCCGGGCTATCGAGCCACCCAAACGTGAATTCAGGGGCGCGTGGATAAGCACGGTGCATCAGGAGCGCTATCTCACGAACACGACCGAGCAGAACAAGGCGCTGATTTCGTCGATGCTCGACAAGCTGCAGGCCGCCGGCGTGAATGCCGTGCTGTTTCAGGCGCGTCCCAGCAGCGACGCCTTCTATGCCAGCAAGTACGAGCCCTGGAGCCGCTACCTTACCAACGGCGGCAAGGCACCCCGGCCCTATTGGGACCCGCTGGAGTATATCATCGCCGAGGCCCACAAGCGCGGCATGGAGCTGCATGTGTGGGTCAATCCTTATCGCGTGACCGCCGCCAAGGGACACACTCCGGCTCCGTCTCATCCGTATCACAAGAATCCGGGCCGATTCGTGACATACACGGGCGACGGTAAGCTGTATTTTGATCCAGGACAGCCTGAGAACCGCAAGTTCATCGTGGATGTCATCAGCGATATCGCCGACCGCTATGATATCGACGGCGTGCATTTTGATGATTATTTCTATCCGTATCCGGCGGCCGGAAAGCCCTTCAACGACGATGCGAGCTACAAGAAGCACGGCAAGGGCATGAACCGTGGCGACTGGCGCCGCCGCAATGTGGATATGCTCATAAGCGAGGTACATGACGCCCTGCGCAAGAGCCGCCGTCCGTGGGTGCGCTTCGGTATCAGCCCGTTCGGCATCTGGCGCAACAAGGCGAGCGACCCCAAAGGCAGTAACACCAACGGTCTGCAGAATTACGACGACCTGTATGCCGACGTGATGCTGTGGGCACGCAAGGGATGGATCGATTACCTGATACCGCAGCTCTACTGGGAGCTCGAACACAAAAAGGCTTCGTCGCTGGAGCTGGTGAAGTGGTGGGCCGACGCGACTCCCGAGGGTTGCCAGCTCTACATCGGCCAGGATGTGGAGCGCACCATGAAGACTCCGGGTATCGAGAAAAACAAGGAGGCCGACCAGCTCAATCATAAGATGAGACTCACCCGCGAGGACCCGCGCATTCTCGGCAACTGCTGGTGGTCGGGCTATTCGCTGATAGATGATTTCCAGGGAGCCGCCACAAGGCTCGGTAACTCATGGCAGGCCAAGAAAGCGCTCGTACCGGTCTATCCGCAGCTTTCCGACAAGGCTCCCAAGGATGTGAGCGACATCAGGATAAGCGGCAACAAACTGACATGGACCGGCGAGAAGCGTCAGGGCAAGGTGACCGACCAGGCTATGTACGTGGTGTACAGGCTGCCTTCGGCCAAGGCCTCGCATATCGAGAATCCGGCCTATATAGTGGGCCTGACCGACGGCACGTCGATGGCGATTCCAGGTGAGGGTGTCTACACCGTGACTGCCCTGAGCCACAGCAATGTGGAGAGTCGTCCGGCCAAATTCGTGACTTATAGGAAGAAATGACTGTCTCTGTCGTGATACCGGTCTATAACGCCTCGCGCTATCTGCGCGAGTGCGTTGACTCGGTGCTGGCGCAGACTTATTCCGATCTCGACATAGTGTTGGTGGACGACGGCAGCACCGATGATTCCGGAGCCGTGTGCGATGAGTATGCGGCGGCAGATTGCAGGGTGAGGGCTCTGCATTTCGCCAACGGCGGATTGTCGGTGGCCCGCAACCGTGGTGTCGAGGCGGCCCGTGGCTCTTACATCACTTTTGTTGACGCAGACGATATGCTCCACCCGCGCTGTGTCGAGGTGATGACTGATATTCAAGCGCGTACGGGGGCTTCGGTCGTGATGGTAGGGGTCACCTCGGTGCTGTCGCGGCTCAGCGATCTCGGCAAGGTGCATACCGTGGGGATGGATAAGGCGATAGAGCTCACCCTCTACCAGACACGTTACCGCTGCTCGCAGTGGGCCAAGCTCTGGCCCCGTGAGGCATTGTTGCGCGAGCCTATGCGTCCCGGCACGTGGTACGAGGATCTGGATTCGTTCTACAGGCTCTACCGCGCGATGGGCGGAGAGCTGGCCGTGACATCGGCTCCGCTGTATTTTTACCGTATCAACAGCGGGAGCTTTCTCAATAATTTCTCGGCCGGGCGCCTCGACGTGCTGGGCGTGGTTGACCGCATCGAGCTGTATTTCGCTGATGATGAGCGGTTGGCGGCTGCTGCGAGAGACCGCAAATACAGCGCCAACTACAATATGTTTCTGTTGGCGTCGCAGCATGGCCTCGGCGATGTGGCCGACAGATGCTGGGCCGTGATCAAGGCATACCGGGGCTCAGAGCTGCGTAATCCGCGGGTACGTCTCAAGAATCGCCTCGGGGCGCTTGTCTCATATCTCGGACGCTGGGCCCCGCTGATGCTTGCCCGCCGGCAATAGTCAGGAGGCGGAGCTGCCGGTAATCTGGGATGTGGCTATGTCGTAGGTGAGCATTGAGTCGAGGAGCTTCACCTCATAATGCCGCGAGTCACGGCTCACGGAATACACCGAGTGTGTAGCCTGGGTGGATTGCAGGTATTCGTAGAGGGCCGGGGGCAGCTGGTCGTAAAGAAATACATCGGTCACCGTGTTGCCGTTGGCATTGATCGATGTCCAGCTGTAGTCTTTGTTGAATGTGATCGTGGGGCCGTCTTTGACATCTACCGTATATACCCCGTTGGCTGAGGTGAATCCGGATACTCCCGTGCCGGGATAATATTGGGCCACAAATTTGGAGATAGGAGTGGGCAATGTGTTGTAGACATTGTCGTCGTCGCTGCATGAGCTTACAGCGATGGCGGTGACGATGCCTACCAGACATAATATGAAGTGTCGTAGGGTGCGTGTCATGGAGTGGTTACTTGAATTGGTTGAAACAATTAGCGGAGGCCGCCGATGCAGCCTCCGCTATATGGGTTTGTCGGCCGCGCCGAATCAGAGATCGTTGTTGCGGGGATTGTTGTTGAGTTCTTTTACATCATCCTTTACCATCTCGGGATCTACTTTCTCGTTGTCGGCGATGTCAGCAGCTGCGCCGGGCAGTGTGTCGGCTGCTTTGGTGTAATCTTTCGTGTCCATAGTATCTGTGTTTTTAGTGTTTATATTGTTACTTTCTGTATTATTAACAACCGGCGCGGTGTTTTGTTCGGAGGCGAGAGGCAGTTTGTTGAGTTGCTCGATATAGTTGAGGATTTCATCGCGGCCAGTGCCCTTGGTGGCCGATGTGGCGAAGATGGGCGGCAGCTCTTCCCACTCTTCGAGCAGCTTCTCGCAGTAGGCGGCCATGTTGGCTGCAGCCTTTTGTTTCGACTGCTTGTCGAGCTTGGTGAATACTATGGAAAACGGCACACCGTTCTCGCCGAGCCACTGCATGAATTCGAGGTCGATCTTCTGCGGTGCGTGGCGCGAGTCGATGAGCAGGAACAGGTTGGTCATCTGTTGGCGCCCGAGTATGTAGGATCGTATCATGTCGTTGATCTTGGCGATCTCCTTCTTGCTGCGCAGGGCGAATCCGTAACCGGGCAGGTCGACTATATACCATGAGTCGTCGACCAGAAAGTGGTTGATGAGCATGGTCTTGCCGGGCGTGGCCGAGGTCATTGCGAGGCCTTTCTTGCCGGTGAGCATGTTTATGAGTGAGG
>CAZBWZ010000095.1:0-3553 GCA_964495725.1 uncultured Bacteroides sp. | reverse complement strand
GTGGCCGAGGTCATTGCGAGGCCTTTCTTGCCGGTGAGCATGTTTATGAGTGAGGATTTGCCTACGTTTGAGCGGCCGATGAATGCGTATTCGTGGCGGTCGGTGGCCGGAGCCTTGTCGAGCGACGGGCTGCTTGTGATGAATCTTGCGCTGTTGATGAGCATGGGTATATTTTTTTCGTGTTATTAATCAATGTGTATGACTATATAACAGATTGCGGTGGCATTTTGTTAAAAATCCCGCCGCGTGGCGGGATTTTCCGGGGCTATTTTTTCGATTGTGGCTCGGGGGCGAATCGGTTGGGAAAGTCAATCTTTACTTTGGGCCGGCTCATCGCGTAGATTATCAATCCGATGCCGAGCAATATGAAGGGGATGCTCAGTAGCTGGCCCATGTTGAGGGCCATGTCCTGCTCGAAGGCTACCTGCGGATTCTTGACGAATTCGATGAGGAAGCGTGCGGTGAAGAGCCATGTGAGGAATACACCGAATATGAGGCCGGGACGCTCCTCGGCGTTCTTCTTCCAGTACATCCACATCAGCAGGCCGAAGAGGGCGAGATAGGCCAGGGCCTCGTATATCTGGGTGGGATGGCAGGCTACGCCTTCATACAGGGCGTGCCACTCGCGCGAGCGCACGAACATGAATCCCCAGGGCAGGTCGGTGGCGTGGCCGAAGATCTCGCTGTTCATGAGGTTGCCGATGCGTATCATGGCGCCCACCAGGGCGATGGGTATCACCAGACGGTCGAATGTCCACAGCGGCGAGCGCTTGGTGGTGATCCACGAGAACAGGAATACGGCTATAATGATGGCGATGGTGCCGCCGTGGCTGGCGAGTCCGCCTTCCCAGAATGCTATGATTTTTTCGGGATGCACCGAGTAGTAGTCCCATTCGTAGAAGAATACATGGCCCAGTCGCGCGCCTATGATGGTGGCGCAGATGGTCCATATCAGCAGCTTGCTGAGCCAGCTCTCGGGAGCGCCCTCGTGTTTGAACATCCTGGCCACGATATTCGTGCCGATCCAGAATCCTAAGGCAAACATAAGGCCGTACCAGCGGATATGCAGCGGACCGATATTGATGAGCATCGGGTCGGCGTTCCAGACGATAAAATCAAGCATCTTTTTTTACTTTTATGGTTTGGTATTCAATTATTTTTCTTGAAGTAGCTGCGGGCTGCGGCCCTCACCTTGGGGCTGAGCACGATGAGCGTGATCATCGTGGGTATGGCCATCAGGGCGTAGAAGAGGTCGCAGAGGCCTACGGCTGTCTCGAGCGGTATCACGGCGAAGACTATGAGCGTGGCTATGAAGAGCCAGGTGTAGAGGCGCGCGCGACGCTCGCCGAAGAGGTAGGCGGCACAGCGGGTGCCGTAGAATGAGTAGGAGAACATCGACGACAGCGCGAAGCATGCCACGATGACTATCAGGAAGTATTCGCCGTAGGGTATGCCGTTGGAGAATGCGCCCATTGCCACCTGCAGGCCTTTCACCCCGTCCACGTCGATGTCACCGCAGAGCAGTATGGCAAGGGCCGTGAGCGTGCATACCAGGCCGGAGTCGATGCTGGGACCGAGCATGGCCACGAGGCCCTCGCGCACGGGTTCGTTGTTGCGCGACGCGCCGTGCATGATGGTGCCTGTGCCGATGCCGGCGTCGTTGACAAGGGCGGCCCTGCGGGCTCCGATGATGGCTATGCCGGCGAAGGCTCCGAATCCGGCCCTGAGGTTGAAGGCTTCGGAGAATATGCGGGTGATTACCTCCGGCACTTGGGTGATATGGGTGATGATGATATAGAGCACCATCACGAAGTAGATGCCCACCATCACTGGCACGAGCACCGAGGCCACGCGCGCTATGCGCGTGATGCCCTTGAGCACCACGAGGGATACCACCAGGGCGATGCCGATGCCGAAGAGCAGGCGGAAGGTGGATTCGTTGCTGAGGCTCAGGGCGTTGCCGATGCCTGAGAGGATGCCGCTGCTGTCGATGGCTGCGGGGCTGGTGAATACGCTCATGAAGGCCTCGGTGAGCTGGTTGGCGTTCATGATGCAGAGCGTGCCGAACATACCTGCCACGGCGAAGAATACGGCGAGCCAGCGCCAGCGCGGCCCGAAGGCGCGGTGTATGATGTGCATGGTGCCTCCCTGGGGGCTGCCGTCGGAGCCGCGTCCTTTGTACATGATTGCGAGCACGCCCTCATGAAATTTGGTGGACATACCCACGATGGCGCTCACCCACATCCAGAATATGGCGCCGGGTCCGCCCATCACCAGGGCAATGGCCACACCGGCGATGTTGCCGAGACCCACGGTGGCGGCAACGACCGAGGCGAGGGCCTGGGCCGAGGAGATCTGGCCGTTGGAGGCGTCGGAGCGTACGCGCAGCTCTTTGACGGCGCGTGGCAGCCGCCGCAGCGATACCATGCCTGAGCTTAAAAAAAGATAAAGGCCTCCGCCGATGAGGAGGAAAAAGAGCGGGTATCCTCCGAGAAAGTCGGCACAGGCGATTATGAATTTGCTGATCGATTCCATTTAATGATGTCAGAGGGCAAGGCAGATGTCTGCCTCTTTGGCGTGGCGGCGCATGTTCATGATGGCATAGCGCATACGGCCGAGGGCTGTGTTGATGCTCACACCGGTGTGCTGTGCTATTTCCTTGAACGACATGTCGCGGTAGTAGCGCATCTCCACGACTTTGCGCTGGTCTTCGGGGAGGGCGTTGACGAGTGTGCGCACGTCGTCGAGGATCTGACCGGTGATGATCTCGTCTTCGATAGTGCCCTCGCTGAGGTTCTTGCGGTTGAGGATATTGGTGTCTTCGTTGTCGGCTGACACGAGGTTGTTGGCTTTTTCCTGACGGAAGAAGTCAATGATCAGGTTGTGTGAGATACGGGTGAGCCATGACAGGAATTTGCCGTCACCCGAGTATTTGTTTTGCTTTATTGTAGTGATAGCCTTTACGAAGGTCTCCTGAAAGATGTCATCGGCGATTTCGCTGTCTTTGACCAGACGCAGTATATATGAGTAGATATATGACTGGTGTCTGTTGATGAGGGTGTCGAAAGCTACGTTATCGCCTTGGATGTAGGCGGCGACCAGCTGGTCGTCGGTCATCTTGAGTTTATTTTGCATTTCTATTCTGTAGGATTGGTTAGAGTAGATATGTGCAATAGGCAATTTGGTGTTAAGTGAATTTTTAGCGGTTTATCAGACAAAGGTAGTGATTTTGTCGTGGGTTTGCAAATTTATTGTGTGAGGTGATGTGTTTTTAATTATTATTAACATGGATTGGAATCCCGGTGCAAAACACCGGGACACGGGTAACACCCACCTTCCGGAGGCCGGATTTTCGTAGGGTCGCGGCATTGACGAGACCTACCGACGCAGGTATGTTACGCAATCATCGTGGGCCGCGGCACAATGCCGTTTACTTAAGCCGGTGATGTGGTTTTTGACAGACATCAAGTGGACACTGTTTCAAGATTCAAAATTTGAAGGGACATGCCTTTGGCTACAGTACATGACAATTTTATTGGGTGGTTGATGAGAT
>CAZBWZ010000094.1:0-9081 GCA_964495725.1 uncultured Bacteroides sp. | reverse complement strand
CAATACATACGCTCATACTGCACCAAAAAATTCTTAGGATACCTGTTCGCGAGGGTCTCGAAATCCATAAGCGCAGTCACTGCCTGACCCTTGTCAACCAACCTCACCGCCTTGTCTAGCAGCACACTATCCTCGGGGCTAAGAGGTATCTCGTCCGACTTGGCAGGCTTGGCGAAACCCGTCACCGAGCACAACACCAGCAATAACACAGCAATCAGTTGTTTCATGGTAATGATTTTTTAGGGGTAATTAATTCACAAATATAGCACTTTTCCTCTTTACCCGAAAATGAAATCGCTCCAAACCCACAAAATCCGCCCTTACTCTCATGGCGCACTCAGACGGTCTCAGCACGGGCACCCGTGGTCCGTCACTGCCCGGGATAATTGATGAAGACGAGGTAGATGCCCTCGGCATGTATGGCGAACTCATCTCCTGTGGTCTCGTTGAGGGTGCCCTGCCACCAGCTGTCGAAGTCGCGGATCGGATAGCGCAATCCATCAGCCCGCATTCCTGATGCACCGAAATTGAATATCGATACCTGTGTGCCCGGCGGGCACACGAAGCTGCGTGAGCCGCTCACCGGGATAAACACGCCATAGTCGGTATAGATCCTCGCATCTATACCATGCTTGAGATACTCGGTGAGCAGACTGATGTTGCCCAGGGTGTGATCCTCGCGGCGGCCGGTGGCTCCGATAATCACTATCCGTCTTATACCCTTGGACGCAAGATACTTCACGGACTTGGTCTGGTCGTTGGTCTCCTGATCGGGATTCGGACGCAATATGGCTGAATATCTATGTCGGGTCTCGGAGCTTATCGAATCGCAGTCGCCCACTATACGCCATGGTATGCGGCCCGCGGATATGTATCCGTCGGCGGCGCCGTCGCAGCACACGATAAGCTCACACCGCTCAAGCCACTGCAGAGCCACGCTGTTATTGGGGAAAGTACCGGCATCCACGATCACCGCCTCCGGCAAGAAATCATTTATCGAATCCATATCTATCGCATTAACTGTTTCCACTTCCTGTAGCCCAGCACAGCTATCACGGCATAGAGCGCGTACAGGCCCCCGGTCATCCACAGATCTTTATATACATATAATATGGCACACGCCACATCGGCCGCAATCCACACTATCCATTGCTCGATATATTTATGTGCCAGCAGCCATAGTGCGACAATGCTGAGCGCCGTGGTGAACGCATCGGCCCACGGCACATTACTGTCGGTAAACCTACTCAGGATCGCTCCTATGCATAGCATTATGGCCAGGAATACCATCGCCACAGGCATGTAGCGCGACCGCGGCAGGCTGGTGATACCCGGCGAATCATCGGCCGCAGAGGCCGCACGCGGCCTCCTGAGCCAGCAAAAGGCACCGTAGACAGAGGCGAGTATATAATATATGCTTATGCCGAAATCTGCATACAGCCCCGCCTCGTAATATACATCCAGATATATGGCCGGCATCGCTATGCTCGCCGCCCACAGCCACGCGCTCGCCCTGTATTCAAGATAAAGATACAAGAGGCCCACCAGAGTGCCGGCTATCTCAAGGTAATTCATAATTCAGCTTAGTAAGTATCAAGGACATCACGAGACTGACATCCGATCCCCGCAAAGTTACACAAAATCTTCCTCTCCACCAAAACACATATCCCTCGCCGGGACATTTGCGGGACGTGTCAACCAATCGGCCCCAGAAATTGTTTTAATTCCGAAAGATTGATTTACAAACTATATAAACACACTGTATCATGGATAAATATGTATGCGAAGTATGCGGCTGGGAATATGACCCCGCTGTAGGAGATCCAGACGGAGGTATCGCACCCGGTACAAAATTTGAAGACATCCCCGATGACTGGGTATGCCCGGTCTGCGGAGCGGGCAAGGATCAGTTCTCCAAAGCCGAATGATGCTGATCCGGTGACTATGACGGATCTTACTCCGCGCGGTTTTGCTGTATACTTATAATGATAAACACACAAGTCATGAGAAAGACACTAAGCTTACTTGCAGTCGTGGCCCTGCTGCTGGGCTTCACAAGCTGCAGCTCGTATACGCTCACCAACAGCGAATCTTACGTTGGCGCTGACCTGAGCGATTTCCACACATTCCGGCTCGTCACTCCTCAGGACGGCGACCTGCCTCCGGGCATGTCGATGGTGTCGTATTACAACATCGCCGCCGCAATACGCGATCAGATGACACAGCGCGGATTTACCGAGGATCCAAATTCACCTCTGCTTGTCAATATCGGCCTTACGGTGAAGAAGGAACTGGTCAACGAGCCATATACCCAGACCATACAGACAGGTCCGTCGGTGCCCCCGCCACCACCGGTCTACGGTCCGGCACCCCGTCCGCTGCCGCGTCCGGTGCGTCCGGGTGTAGGCCCGCAACCGGGGCCGGGGCCGGCCATGCACGGCGTGGTGCCCGTATTCATGTATCCGCGAGCCTATTATATGCCCAACTACACCACGGTGACACAATGGGTGCCCACCATATACAAGGAGGGCGTACTGACGATGGATCTGGTGGACATCTCCGATGAGAAGCCCGTGTACACGGCATCAGTCGCCACAATCCTTGACAACGGCGACAGCGAGTTGCAGACCCTCTCGGGCATCACCAAGGCCGTGAGCGTCCTCTTCTCCAAATTCCCGGTCGCCATCCAGAAATAAGTTTACGACACATATACGGCAAGCCGGTGCAGCGTGACGCCTGCACCGGCTTGCCGTATATGCCTAGGTAAGGAAATGTTTTCAAGTATACATGGAGAGCGGGAATCGTATCAATTATTAAAATAGTTTGTCAGTAGTTTTGGTTATATTGCAATTATAGTGTAAATTTGCATATCTGCCTATTTACCTTCTGGCACAATGGCGCTCCTCATATAGTTATCGCCAAGGTGATGAGGATTAGCGATCCTGCCGTCACTTAATTTTTCAACTTAGCAGAAAGTGAGACAATGGACTATCGACAACATTGCATTAATGTATTGAGAAATGCCACAAATACACTTCGTACAGAGTATGAGGTAAAGTCAATGCGCCTATTTGGCTCGGTTGCACGCGGTGAAAATGGTGACAGCAGTGATGTTGACCTATTTGTAGATATGCCTCCTAAAGCCCTGAAGATAATTGCGCTCAAGCTGTATCTACAGGATATTCTCACACGTAGTGTCGATATAGTACGCTACAGATCCACGCTCGACCCGTTTCTACTGAAAGAAATTGATAAAGATGGAATCACGATATTTGCATAATATTCCGCTTATCAACCATATTATAAGCCAAATGATTGAATCATGCAGGCTGATTTCATTGTGGAATATCGACGTAAATAATATTAATGATTATCTTATCTCTCCTGAGGGGATACAGGTAATGGCTGCGTCATGCATGCTGATTGAAAGCATTGGCGAGGGTGTCAAGAAAATAGATCGATTGACACAAGGGTTGCTTTACGAAAATTTCCCAGACACTCCATGGAAGGAGATCATGGGGCTGAGAGACCATATTGCCCATGGATATTTCGATCTTGACGCAGAGATAATTCTTGATGTTGTCAAAAACGAGATTCCTCCTTTACAACAGACCCTTACAGAATTAAAATCATTTTTTTGACAAAAATTCGATAAAAAATTTGGCGGATAAAAAAAGTGTGTCTATCTTTGCAGTGTACTAATCAACTATTATACTATGCTATCAATTAAAGACCTCTCCTTTGTGTATCCGCACAAGCGGCAACCGGTGTTGTCAGGCATCAATCTCGACATCAGCGCCGGCGGAATCTACGGCCTGCTCGGCAGCAACGGTGTAGGCAAGTCGACACTGCTCGGTCTCATAGCCGGGCTCTACACACCCCGCACCGGCAGCGTGGAGCTCAACGGTGTCAACACCCGCCTGCGTCTGCCCTCCACACTCGCCGACATATTCATCGTGCCCGAGGAATTCTCACTGCCCGAGGTGACACTGCGCAAATACATCGACAGCGTCTCGGGTTTCTATCCGCGATTCTCCCAGGCCGACATGCGCAGGTATCTCGACATGTTCGGCATGCCCGAAGACGTGCATCTGGGGCGTCTGTCGATGGGCCAGCGCAAGAAGGTATACATGAGCTTCGCCCTGGCCGCCAACACTCCCCTGCTGCTGATGGACGAACCCACCAACGGCCTCGACATACCCGGCAAAAGCACATTCAAGAGCTTCGTGGCCGCAGGCATGACCGACGAGCGCGCCATCATCATCTCCACACACCAGGTGCAGGACATCAACCTGCTGCTCGACCATGTGATAATCATGGAGAACCAAGGTGTGCTGCTCAACGCCCCGATAGCCGAGATCACCGCGAAATTGGCGTTCGAGACCACCAACGACCCCTCGCGCCGGCAGAGCGCCCTGTTTGCCGTGCCGTCACTGCAGGGCGACAACATCGTCAGCCTCAACAACGACGGGCGCGAGACAGCCGTCAATCTCGAGACCCTCTTCTCATTTGTCGTATCGCGGCCCGATATGGCGGCCTCGATGTTCGGCAACATGAATGTGAATAACCAGTACACACAAAAAAACAGGATATCATGAGCCAGACATTCGACATACAGAGATTCAACAACTATTTAGTCTATTTCCTGAAGACAGGAATCAAACGCCACACGGCCATCGTGGGAGCACTGCTCGGAGCCACACTGCTGATGGTCATAGTCCCCCCGCTGATGTTTGATATGTTCGAATCCCAATACCAAGGCGCCCCATACAATCTTTACTCAGGAGGAGATGACCCGATGTGGGATATGGAGATCTCCATATGCACCTTTATGTTGGGACTGATAGTGATTGTCTCTGCCTCAATGATGTTTTCTGATTTCGGCAACAAGGCATCGCGACTCGACGCCCTGATGCTGCCGGCCTCAGCCCTCGAGAAATACCTTACGCGCTGGATTGTGTTCGTTCCGCTCACAGGCCTGGCTTGCATGATCGGATTCGAGATTATCGATGTCATCCGCTGTTTGCTGATCACACTGAAATATGGCCCTGGCGCGCCGGTGCATCTGATCGGATTCCATATGTTTTCTGACAATCTCTTCGCTGAGATGATGCCATTCCTGGTATTAAATCTGTATATCGCGATATTTGCCCTCGGTGCTATCGTATGGCCCCGTCTGTCATGCATCAAGACATTCGGTATTGTCTCACTCCTGCAGGTGGTGTACAGCTGGTGGTTAGTGATGCTGATGCCGTTGCTCATCGGTGACATGGTTATACATTACAAAGAATCACTGATTTACCAGGAAATAATAATACTGGCGGTGACACTGGCGATATACGTGATCGCCTACTACAGGCTTAAGGAAATCGAACTCGTGCAAAGATGGTGATGTAGCCTATGGAATTCAATGAAAATACAAAACCCATATATCTGCAGATTGCAGACAGGATATGCGACCAGGTGACCGCGGGCACATATCCGCCCGGCGAGAGGATACCCTCGGTGAGGACGCTCGCGGCCGAGATGCAGGTAAATTTCAACACCGTGATGCGATCGTTTGAATATCTGGCATCACGCGAGATCATCGCCAACCGACGTGGCGTGGGATACTTCATCACACCTGACGCTATCGCCAAGATAGAGATCGAGCGCAAAGCGACATTCTACAACGACGAGCTCAAATATTTTTTCTCTCGTCTGACAGGCATGGGCATCACTCCTGCCGAGCTGGAGAATCTGTATACTAACTATATCAACGACAACAGATAATGAAAAAGACTACATACGCAATAATTGCCCTGATGGCATCAGGTTTTCTGATTATTCCGGGCATAATGCTGATCGGACGCGCCACTTCCCCGGCCACAGACAACTCACCTATCATAATATCCGAAGAAATCTTCGATCAGATTAACGAAGATGTGGAGGTGGTGGCTCCCGACGACACCGTATTGTCCGCGGCTCTGGACACTGCCGCACGCAATCAAGCCGATACCATACTGTAGCCCACGTCAGTCCATAGCAGCGATATCAGCAACCAAACCGCTGTAACAAAGATATATACATCTGCGATAATCATTAATACGCGACCACCCGATAAGATCACATGACAGCCGGACTGTGATTTTATGAGTGGTCGCTCGCTGATATTTCCGTAAAAATCATTAGCTTTGCGGTAGGATATCCTCCGGCCCACTGTCAGCGGCCGGCGGATTGGGCGATAGCTAAAAATTTTTATCAGATATGACAATGCGCAAATTCTTACTTTCGATCGTGGCCATGGCCGGTATGCTGTGTGCCTCGGCTCAGGAGGCCGCTCCCGACAGCCTCGCCTTCGTGGCCGACGTGCTGGCCATGCAGGCTCCGGTATTTCCCGACTATTCTCTCGACATCACAAAATGTGGCGCCAGACAGGATCGCCCCGCCACGGTCGCCATACAGAAGGCCATCGACCGCGTCGCAGCCAAGGGCGGCGGCAATGTGGTGGTACCCGCCGGCACCTGGAGCTCGGGCCGGATCGTACTAAAGAGCAATGTCAATCTCAGGATTGAGGATGGGGCAACCATAGTGTTTTCAGGCAACGTGGCCGACTACCTGCCGCTTGTAGATTCGCGATATGAAGGAGCCGACGTGAAATCGCTCGGAGCCATGATATATGCCTTCGGAGCCGAGAATATCGCCGTCACGGGCAAAGGACACCTCCAGGGACCCGACCGCGAGTGTGAGATCACGGGCAAGATGGATACCGGCCTGTCGGTATCGGCCGAGAAGAAGATCGAATCGGGTGCGGCCCGCGAGGCTACCTTCGACAAGATATATATGCCTACGTTTATCGGTCCGGTAGGGTGCCGCGGCGTGCTGATCGAGGATGTGACCCTCGACGGCTCGATATTCTGGAACATCGCGCCTGTGTATTGCGAAAACGTCATAATACGCGGGGTGACGGTCAACAGCCACGGTCATCCGCGCACCGACGGCATCGACATCGATTCCAGCGTCAACGTGCTGGTAGAGAACACCACGCTCGACTGCGGTGACGACTGCTTCACCCTCAAGGCCGGTCGCGGCCTGGAGGCAGTGAAGCTCGCGCGCCCCACTCAGAATGTCGTGATCCGCGACTGCCGCGTGATCCGCGGTGTGGGCGGTGTCACAATCGGCACCGAGACCGCCGGATACATACGCAACGTATATGTGGACAATGTGGTGATGGAGAATCCGCGTATGCCACTGTATTTCAAGACACGCCGTCCGCGAGGCGGAGGCGCAGAGCATATCTACATCAACAATATCAAGGTGGGTGCCGCCACAGGTCCTGCCATACAGATCGACATGCTCGGCAGCCCGGGTGCCGTGGGCGCGCTGGCGCAGCGTCTGCCCGCTCAGCCTGTAAATGAGGTGACACCGCGATTCTCCGATATCCATATCGACGGCATAGAGGTGGACGAGTGCCGCATCTTCATTCAGGCCAAGCCGCTGCCCGAGATGCCAATCGAGAACATGACCATCACCGGTGTGAAATCGAAGAACAAGAATGTGAAGCTGCAGGATATCGGCACCATCACGATCACGTATGACGAATGACCGCCGGTATGAAAACCATGATGAGATTACTGCTGGGGGCCGTGTGTGCCCTCGCCGCCGCTGACGCCACGGCAGCGGTGTACGACATCACAGCACACGGAGCCGTAAGCGACACCACTCGCCTGAGCACAGCCGCCGTACAGCGGGCCATCGACGAGTGCGCGGCCGGCGGCGGAGGCACGGTCACCGTGCCGGCGGGCGATTACAAGATAGGCAGCATATTCCTAAAGAGCAATGTCACGCTCAATCTCGAGACCGGCGCCACACTCTACGGCAGCACCGATATCGCCGACTACACTCCCGTCACCACCGACTATGTGTCGCTGCGCACCCACACACCCACCATCCAGCTCATATATGCCGACAAAGCCGGCAATATCGCCATCACGGGCGGGGGCACTATCGACGGACGCGGACGCGCCTTCCCCAAGCTGTCGTGGAACGACGAGGGTATCACCCGCCCGCATCTGCTGCGCATGATCCGATGCCATGATGTGAGGGTGTCGGGTGTCACCCTCAGAAATTCAGGCTGCTGGATGCAGCACTATCTGGCCTGCGACAGGGTGAAGATCGACGGCATTACCGTGGTCAACCGTAACAATTACAACAACGATGCCCTCGATCTCGACGGATGCCATGATGTGACCGTGAGCAACATGATAGCTGACTCTGACGATGATGCCATCACGCTCAAGAGCACGTCGCCGAGGCTCTGCGAGGATATCGTGATCAGCAACTGCGTGGTGTCGAGCCACTGCAATGCCATAAAGCTCGGCACGGAGAGCAACGGAGGATTCCGCAACATCATAATCCGCGGTATCGCCGTCAAGCCGTCGGCCGACCAGTCGACACAATTCTTCGGCTATCCCGGAGGCATAGGCCACGGGGCCATAGTGCTCGAGATCGTGGACGGTGGCACGATGAGCAATATCGACATCGGCGACATCACCATACGCGGCACAGAGTCGCCAATATTCATCCGTCTGGCCGACCGCGCACGCCCGTATGCCCAGGATATACCCGTAGAGGGTGTGGGCTCTATCGAGCGTGTGTGCCTTCACGACATCATGATCGACGAAGCAGGACCTACCGGCTCGTCGATTACAGGTCTTGAAGGCCACCCGGTGTGCGATGTGGCCCTGCGCAACATCAGGATACGCCACGCCGGAGGGCAGACGCAGACACCGGCTCCTGACGACGAGAAACGCGCCGAGTATCCCGAGTCAACGATGTGGGGCATCCTGCCGGCGCGCGGATTCTGGCTCAACCACACCCGAGGAGTCACATTCGACAATGTCATAATCGAGACCGTCGCCCCCGACGACAGACCCGACTACGTAAGGATGGATTCTGAATGATCGCGCGAAAAAACCTCGCCGAAAAGTTTCATTATACAAAAAAAAGTAGTATCTT
This sequence comes from uncultured Bacteroides sp., assembly GCA_964495725.1. Taxonomy (GTDB): domain Bacteria; phylum Bacteroidota; class Bacteroidia; order Bacteroidales; family Muribaculaceae; genus CAG-873. Next base: position 84 of record CAZBWZ010000094.1, on the reverse strand, counting down.
TGCAGACACAAAGCCCAGATGGCGGAATGGGTAGACGCGCTGGTCTCAAACACCAGTGGAGCAATCCATCTCGGTTCGAGCCCG
>CAZBWZ010000093.1:0-9136 GCA_964495725.1 uncultured Bacteroides sp. | reverse complement strand
TACACCAACAACGAAGCCGGCAAGGCTCTCGTTGCAGCCGGTCCGCAGCTCTGATCTTCAATCATACCATAGCACAGGGAGACGATACCGCAAGGCATCGTCTCCTTTTTGCATCCCCCCGCTGCGACCCGACCGCCCCACACCCGGGCCCGCGCCGATTATAAATATATTTAAGATGAGTCAGCCGTGATTATTCACACCATATTATGAAGTCGTTTAAACTTATTACAAATTAACATTTCGAGATTATTTACGAGGCGATTTTGAGCTTTTTGAGGGAGCGATGGGGATCCATCGTGACCGGGGAAAGAGAAAAAATCGACCGTAAAGAATCCGAAAGGTTAACAATGTGGGTAACATCATATATGGATTTAACATTTTGTAATAAGTTTAAACGACTTCAATTTGCTAATGTATATTATTTTTAGTAATTTTGCGGACGATTTAGAGTCATTTGTATATCAATGACTTCAGGTTGCTCCGAATAATTTTTGCTATGTGTTATGCCGGAGCACTCGTTTTTTTACTTTGACATCTCACCGCAGGTGACTAATTAAAACCATATTTATTATTATCAGATGAAGATGAGGCGTGTTTTCCTGTCAGTGTTCATGGCATGTTCGTTGCTTGCCATGGCAATGACTGATCAACAGGTGATAGACTACATCAAGCAGCAGATGTCTGCCGGAAAGAGTAACCAGCAGATCGGCAAGGAGCTGCTGGCCCAGGGAGTCACCCCCGAGCAGGCCCAGAGGATAAAGGCCCGCCTTGAGGCCGAGCAGAATAGTGAGACAACAGTGACAAATCAAAGCGTCGGAGCCGCCAGTAGGGAGAGACGGCACGATGCCTCCAACGATATGTCGTCAGAGGCGATGATCGAGATCGACAGATCGGTAGATCAGGGCACCGACGGAAATGTATCGGCAAGGCAGATCTACGGTCACAAGGTGTTCAATTCAAAAGCGCTCACATTCGAGCCCAACGAAAACCTCGCCACCCCCCAGAACTACCGCCTGGGCCCCGGCGACGAGGTGATCATCGATATCTGGGGCACTGCCGAAGACCATCTGCGCCAGACCATCTCTCCCGAGGGCAGCATCATGATCTCGCAGATCGGGCCGGTTTACCTCAACGGCCTTACAATCAACGACGCCAACAAGCATATACGCAGCGCTTTCTCAAAAAAATACGCCGGTATCGAAGGTGCTGACACCGATGTGCAGGTGACCCTCGGCCAGGTACGCAGCATCCAGGTCGACATCCTCGGCGAGGTAGCCACTCCGGGTACATTCCGCCTGTCGCCCTTCTCGTCGGTATTCCACGCCCTCTACCGGGCCGGAGGTATCAACGATATCGGTTCGCTCCGTAACGTACAGGTGCTGCGTAACGGCAAGAAAATTGCCGGTATCGACATCTACGATTATCTTATCAACGGCAAGACCAAAAGCAACGTACGCCTCCAGGAAGGCGATGTCATCATAGTGCCCCCCTACGAGCAGCTCGTAAGCATCGACGGCCATGTCAAGCGCCCTATGTATTACGAGATAAAGCCCGATGAAAGCATCGCCGACATTCTCAAATATGCGGGCGGCTTCTCAGGTGACGCATACGAGGGCATGGTGAGACTTGCCCGCCAGACCGGCACAGAGAATGAGCTCTACAACATCGAGCGCGGCGAGTTCGACTCATACAAGCTCAAGGACGGCGACATAATCACCGTCGGCACCATCCTCGACCGATATGCCAACAGAGTCGAGCTCAAGGGATCTGTCTACCGTCCGGGCATGTTTGCCATCGGCAACGACATCAACACCGTTGGCGACCTCGTGCGCAAGGCCGAAGGCGTGACAGATGACGCATACACCGACCGTGTGCTCCTGTATCGCGAGGGCCCGAATCTTGAGCTTGAGATCATATCGCTCGACCTCAAGAACATCCTCGCCGGCACCGCTCCCGATGTGCCGCTCAAGCGCAATGACGTGATCGTGATCTCAAGCATCCATGAGCTGCAGGAAAGAGGCGCATTCTATATCGGAGGACAGGTGGCGCGTCCCGGCACATACCCCTATGCCGAGAACACCACGCTCGAAGACCTCATCCTGCAGGCCGGAGGTCTGCTCGAGGGTGCCTCCACTGCCCGTGTCGATGTATCACGCCGCATTGTCGACCCATCATCTACCGAGCAGACCCAGCAGCTATCCGAATTATTCTCCCTCTCTATCGAGAACGGTCTTGCCAAGAGTAACGATGCCGGATTCCTGCTCAAGCCATTCGACCATGTCGAGGTGAGGAAGAGCCCCGGCTATACCACTCAGCAGACAGTGACAATCTCAGGCGATGTGCTGTTCAGCGGATCATACGTGCTACAGAAGCGCAACGAACGTATCTCCGACCTGGTCACCCGTGCCGGCGGTGTCCTCGATGACGCATATCTCAAGGGCGCCCACATGACCCGCAAGCTCACAGCCGACGAGTATGCCGCACGCAAGGAGGCCCTGCGTCTGGCTATGTCAAACAGCAATGCATCAATGGGCGACTCGATCGCTCTCAGCAAGATCGACGTGGCCGACAGCTACAATCTGGGTATAGATCTGGCCATGGCGCTTGAGAATCCCGGCTCGGAATATGATGTGGTGCTCCAGCCCGGCGACGCGATCTTCGTGCCCGAGCTCCAGAGCACGGTGAAGATCTCAGGCGATGTGCTCTTCCCCAACACCGTGACCTACCTGCCGGGCAAGAAACTCGACTACTATGTCGACCAGGCCGGAGGCTACGGACAGCAGGCCAAGAAGAGCAAAGCATTCGTCGTATATCTCAACGGCACGGTGTCAAAGGGCAAGAAGAGCCCGATTGAGCCCGGATGCCAGATCATAATCCCGTCCAAGCCCACCAACAACGGCACAGACTGGACCAAGATTCTCGCCTTCGCCACCAGCTTCTCGTCAGTGGCTACCATGGCTGCGACTATTACAAACATCTTCAAGAAATAATCGCTATGGCTGAAGATAATATCTATAAGGAAGTGAATGACGGCGAAGAGAAGGAGATTGACCTTCTCGAACTTGCCACGACCCTCTGGAAGCAGCGCCGCAAACTGATAGCATGGAGCTTTGTGGGTGCCGTCATAGGTCTGGTGGTAGCTTTCAGCATACCCAAGGAATATGACACATCGGTGAAGCTCGCGCCCGAGGTCAACGACAGCAAGTCAATGAGCGGCAGCTTGGGCGCATTGGCCTCGATGGCCGGTATATCCGCCGGCTCGTCATCAGGCGCCGATGCCCTCTACCCCATGCTCTATCCTGATGTGGTAGGCTCAGTGCCATTCCTCACAGGTCTTTTCGACGTGAGGGTACCGACCATGGGTAAGGACGGTCAGAAAGGTCCGGTGCTCACCCTGCAGCAGTACATGACAGAAGATATGCGTGCGCCATGGTGGAGCGCGATACTCGGAGCCCCCGGTATGATCATAAGCGCGCTCAAAGGTGGCGGCGATGATGAAGTGGATCCGGCCGGACACAAGCTCAACAACTTTCAGCTCACCGTGGCTGAGAGCAAGCTTGTAGGAGCGTTATCACAGAGGATCACCGCCTCGGTGGATCAGCAGACCTCAGTAGTCACCATCAATGTCAAGATGCAAGATCCGCTCGTATCGGCTGTGCTGGCCGACACTGTGGTGGCCCGTCTGCAGGAATACATCACTGACTACCGCACCAACAAGTCCCGCAAGGATCTTGCATACGCCGAGAAGCTAAACGAGGAGGCCAAGGAGAATTACTACAAGGCCCAGCAGCGTTACGCCGATTATCTCGACCGCAACCAGGGCATAGCGTTACATTCGGCGCAGACTATCCGCGACCGTCTCGAAAACGAGGCCACCCTGGCTTTCAACCTCTACAACCAGACCGCCCAGCAGGTGCAGAAGGCCCAGGCCAAGGTGCAGGAGACCACTCCGGTATATGCCATAGTCACCCCTGCCACCGTGCCTGTCAAGCCGTCAAGTCCTAAAAAGCCGATGATACTCATAGGCTTCACGTTCCTTGCTTTCGTCGCCTGCGCAGCATGGATATTATACGTCGCCCCTCTCATCAAGGAGCAGAAAGAAAAACACAAAAAAGAGAAAAACACCATATGACATTAAAGATCTATCTACCCATACTGATGATGACATTATCGGCGATCCCTGCCCTGTCTCAGGATCTGGATGCCGATATATTGTCGGACATCATCACATCGTTAGGTGGTGGAGCGGCACCCTCGGCGGGTACCTCCGCAAAGGGTACGGCAGATGCACTTGATATGATCGGCTCGGCGGCAAGTCCGCTTGACTATATATCGGCTGCGTCCGATAAGTCCGATCCCTACTCAGCCTTGGCCGGGGTATATTCCCGTCAGGCCGGCACATCAGGAATAGAAGTCCTTGACATGATCTCCGGAGCATACACCGGCGCAGGATATTATATGTCGGGAGTATTCGATTATATGAATCAGCCAGGTTACGGACAGGCGTCTGCAGTGACGCCCCCGATCGGCGGAATTGCCTACTACAGCCCCGAATGGGGCCGTATCACATCGGGATTCGGCTACCGGCCACAGTTCAAGCGCATGCATAAGGGCATCGATGTAGCCATGTCGGTCGGTGACACCGTCAGGGTGGCGCTCCCCGGCGTGGTGGAGAGAGTGGCATACGAGGCCAAGGGATACGGCCACTATATCATAGTGAGACATGACGACGGCATGGAGACCCGCTACGCTCACCTGAGTTCGGCTCTGGTAGGTGTGGGCAAGAGAGTGATGGCCGGCGAGCCCATAGCCCTCAGCGGTAACACAGGAAACTCCACCGGACCGCACCTCCATTTCGAGACACGATACAATGGTGTGGCCGTGGATCCTACATCGGTGTTCAACTTCATCTCCAACCCGATGTCCTCATATTATGATGCACCCTCGGCCAATCCCGCCCAGACCACCCTGGCTACCGGATTCAACGGCTCGAAAAAGAGTCTTGAGTCTAAGTCAACCTACGTGGTGAGACAGGGCGATACACCTAAGAAAATCGCTAATCGTGCCGGCATCAGCGTATTACGCTTTTGCCAGCTCAATTTCATCACCGAAAACCAGGAGCTCCAACCCGGCACCATGGTAAAGCTCAGATGACACCCCACACCCATACATACCAAAATAGGAGACCCTAAGGTCTCCTATTTTTTGCAATGATTACATTACCAGATATTTCGCCGGAAATGATTGCCAACAATCTTACACCATTTGAGCCCACCCACCCCGGCGAATTAATTAAAGATGAACTGGCCGCCAATGGTCTCACTCAGTCAAGGCTCGCAGAGAATATTGGAGTCAAGCTCTCTTTAATTAATGAAATTATTAAGGGAAAGAGAGGTATAAACACAGAAATGGCTTTGCTGATTGAGGCAGCCCTGGATATTCCAGCCGACTTGTCACTTAACCTGCAGAGAGAATATAACATGCAAAAAGCCAAGTCAGATACTTCTTTCATGAAACGCTTGTCCTATATTCCTAAAATTGCAGCTGCACTATAACTCATTAGAAACAAGAAGGAGACCGTGGGTCTCCTTTTGTTATAAATATAAGTAGGTTGTCATCATACGATAAGGGGGATGATCATGCCGGCGAATATCAGCAATATGCTGCCTACGGCGTATGTCACGGTATAGCTCATGGCGGGCAACGTGCTGTCAAGGTTATCCTGTATGGCACCCAACGCAGCCACGGCATTACGGCTGCCTGCCACACATCCCAGGGCGATGGCCGGATGAAACCTGAATACCTTTACGGCTATGAGCGTGGCAAGTATGAGTGGAACGGATGTGCAGACGACACCGATCAGGAAAAACTCCAGCCCCACAGCTTTCAATCCGGCCAAAAAGGTCGGTCCGGCCCCGAGACCCACCACCGCGATAAACAGGTTGAGGCCCACGTTATTCATAAACCATACCACCGGCTGGGGTATATGACCGAATGTCGGGCGCTTGTTGCGCAACCACCCCAATATCAGACCGGCGATGATGGCGCCGCCGCTTGTGCTTAACGACAGGGGTATTCCGTCAAAGAATACGGTCAGCGCACCTATGAAACAGCCTATGGCTATGCCAAGGCCTATAAAGGCCACATCGGTAGATTCAGTTGGGCGGTCGGGAAATCCTATCTCACCCACGGCTACGGCCACATCCTGCGGCAAGCCTACAAGCGCGAGCACGTCGCCCTTTTCCAGACGGGTCTTCGCCTTCATGGGTATGCAAACATCATCGCGTGTGATCTTGCGTATCATCACACCGCGCATATAATCCTTGCTTCTGAGCTCTGAAAGCATCATACCTGCGGCTCCGGATTTAGATACGGTGACGGGCAATATCTCTGCCGTGAAGTTCAGCAGGTCGTGGTCCGTCACCTCGGGGCCTATCCAACCGGCATCGTCGATTATGGTCTCGCGCCGGCCGCTGAGCACTATTACATCGCCTTTTCTTACCTTGAGTTCGGGCTGTGGGTCTTCGATATTGCCACGCAGACGCAGACGCTCTATGAAATGACGCACGCCCAATTTCTCTATATGGCGCTCGATCTCCTCCACAGTGCGCGGATGATTGAAGTATTCCGATTCAGCCCTGTAAGCACGGAATGATATAGGACGGTTGGCGACAAACGTGCCTGGGTCAACCACAATATCACCGTCATCCATCTCGGCTTCGAGCCGGGCGGTCTGTGCCTTCACCTTTGTCAATCCGCCCAGCATCCTGGGCCCGAGGTTGGCGATGATCCATGCCGACCCTATCGTACCGAACACGTAGCACACTGCGTAGCAGGCCGGTATGATAGCAAGCATCTGGTCGGTCTGCTCCTGCGACAATCCTAAAGATTTGATTGTGCTGGAGCCAACACCGATTACCGCCGAAAAGGCCTGCGATCCGGCAAACAGACCCACTGCCCTGCCCTTGTCATATCCCATGATGACGCTGACACCGATAACCGTGGCGATACACAATACCACCTCGACACAGGCAAATCCTATCTGTTTGAGACCGTCGCCCTTGAGCGAGCGGAAGAACTGCGGTCCTACGGAATATCCGATGGCGAATAGAAACATCATGAACGACACCGACTTCAACGTATTCGATACCGGTATATCCAATTGTCCGATTAATACGCCAACCAGCAGCGTAGCAGTGACAGGCCCGAGTGAGAACGATTTATATTTCAATCCACCCAGCCAGAATCCGATACCGATAGTCAGAAAGATCGGTATCACAGTATTTTCCCGCAATATATCCGCAATATACTCTAACATAGAATAAATAGTTTTAACAACATATCAACACCCATCCCGGCCCATCTGTTCACGATAACTATGCAGCCCGATCATTAGATAAAAATGTTAGCGATTAAAACGTGTCGAGGAGGGCGGCCATGTCGCGGTTGAATATGCAGTTCTCGAAGGCCTGCATGCAGCTGAGCAGATCCGGGGTGAGCAGTTCTTCACATCTGCTTGATATCCATTCGGGGACAGGATATATACATGCGGCGATTGAGCCGGCGATGCAGGCCATCGTGTCAGCATCGCCACCAAGCGATATTGCAAGACGCACCGCGTCCTCGTAATCCTTGGATTCGAGAAAGCAGATAATGGATTCCGGTACGGAGCGCTGACATGAAAGCTCCCACCTGTAATCCGGCCGGATTTCATCGACCGTTCTCGTAAGGTCGTAACCAAACTCCCCGGTGATATAGTCCCTAATATCTTCCTTGCTATGACGGTGTCTTGCCATCCATACGGCAGCTGCCACAGCCTGGGCACCTTTGATTCCCTCAGGATGATTGTGCGATACCTCCGCTGTGATCTTCGCCAGCTCCAGAGCCTCGTCCAGAGTCCAGGCATAAAGGCCGCAGGGGCTTACACGCATGGCCGCACCATTGCCCCAGCTGTTGTAAGGCTGAGGATCATCACTGTTGAGCCATTTCTTGAAATTATATCCGTAGCCCGCACGTGGATACCTGCGCCCATACTCCACCATCACACGTATCAGGTCAGTCTTAGACAAGTCAGCACTGGTCATGAGCCACGAGGCGACAGCGAGGGTCATGACTGTATCATCCGTAAATTTGCTGCGCTTGCATAGCAACTCAAGGTCATAGAATTTTAAACGGCTGTGTTCATAAAACGATCCGAGTATATCACCAGCTACTGCTCCTAACATAATGCAAATAAATTTTTGAAACAAAAAGATTGTCAGTCAGCTTTGTTGAGTTGAGACCAAACGATTGAAAGAACAGGTAAAACGCAATATCAATCGTTTTCCGGCTGATTTCATGTTTGAACGGACTAAACATGAGGCTACATGTTTGAGGTCGTAAATTGCGACCTCAAACCAATATGGAGGAAGAGGTGTCAATCGGTATATGCCTTTTGGCTTCACAGAGAATGGAGTTGCCATGTTGAGTAGCGTATTGAAATCGGGGACGGCGATTGAGGTAAACATCCGCATAATGAGGGTTTTATAGCGATGCGCAGTTTTATGATGAGTAACGCGCACATCTTCCAGCGGCTTGAAACCTTAGTGCATCATCAACTTCTATTGCAGATGCACCAAAGTGAAACCGATAGGAAAATTGAGGAAGTGCTTACCCGTCTTGATGCAAAGGAGGTCGGTCCGGTAGAAGGTTTCTTTTTTGAAAGGCAGATATTCGATGCATACACTCTGATTTCTGACTTGGTGCGCAAGGCCACTCACCGCATTGTCCTGATAGATATTTTTGTGGATGACCGTGTATTGAAAGCCCTCGACAAAAGGCGTGATCCGCAAATCCAATCCTGACCTCACCCTATTACTACTGCTTCCACTCTTATTTTCTAATCATTACAACAAGGGCTGCCAGCAGTGACTTGCACCCCTTGTTGCGGAAAGACAGGGAACACATCGCTCCACCGTAATACCGCGTATATCAATTAGTTGATAGTCTCGTAAATTATTTGTGTGACATTTTAGTGCCAAAGTCCAAATGTCTGCTTCGACTCTAAAGTGAGGGTCGTCTCTACAACCCAATGTCCAATTGCAATGCAAAGATAATCATTTTCAGTCACCTATGCAAGTCCGAGGGTTCATTTTTG
>CAZBWZ010000092.1:6640-9349 GCA_964495725.1 uncultured Bacteroides sp. | reverse complement strand
CCTGCTCGGGATATTCGTCCATCTCGCCGGCAAGAATCATCTTGAAGCCACGGATCGTCTCAGACAGGGACACCATGACACCGGGGAGACCTGTGAACTGCTCGGCTACGTGGAAGGGCTGCGAGAGGTAGCGCTGTGCGCGGCGAGCACGTGACACCACGAGCTTGTCTTCATCGCTGAGCTCATCCACACCGAGGATAGCGATGATATCCTGGAGTTCGTTGTATTTCTGGAGCAGCTGCTTGACAGCCTGTGCGGTCTCATAGTGCTCCTCTCCGATGATGTTGGGGTCAAGGATACGTGATGTCGACTCAAGCGGGTCTACAGCGGGATAGATACCGAGCTCTGCGATCTTACGAGAAAGCACGGTGGTGGCGTCAAGGAAGCTGAAGGTAGTGGCCGGCGCGGGGTCGGTAAGGTCATCGGCCGGCACATAGATTGCCTGAACGGATGTGATAGAGCCGTTTTTGGTAGATGTGATACGTTCCTGCAGGGCACCCATCTCAGATGCGAGGGTAGGCTGGTAGCCCACGGCCGACGGCATACGGCCGAGAAGTGCCGATACCTCGGAGCCGGCCTGGGTAAAACGGAAAATATTGTCGATAAAGAGGAGCACATCCTTACCGCCGGCGCCCTGATCGCGGAACTGCTCGGCTACCGTAAGGCCTGAAAGTGCCACACGCAGACGTGCGCCCGGGGGTTCGTTCATCTGTCCGAAGACAAGTGTGCTCTGCGACTGGCCGAGTTCTGTCATATCGACATCCTCAAGATTCCATTCGCCTTTTTCCATACCCTCTTCAAATTTCTTACCGTATTTTATGACACCGCTCTCGATCATCTCACGCAACAGGTCGTTGCCTTCGCGCGTGCGTTCGCCTACGCCGGTGAATACAGAGAAACCGTCGTGACCTTTGGCGATATTGTTGATGAGCTCCATGATGAGCACGGTCTTGCCCACACCTGCGCCACCGAAGAGTCCGATCTTGCCACCCTTGCTGTAAGGCTCGAGCAGGTCGATGACCTTGATGCCAGTGGTGAGGATCTCGGTGCTGATGGTGAGCTCCTCAAATTCGGGAGCGGGCTGGTGAATGGGACGCAGCTTATCGCGGTCGAGATTAGGCAGATTGTCAATAGTGTCGCCGATGACATTCATCAGGCGTCCTTTGATCTGGTCGCCGGTAGGCACTGCTATAGGACGGCCGAGGCTCTCAACCTTCATGCCGCGGCGCAGACCATCGGTGCTCTCCATGGCTACACAGCGCACGGTGTCCTCACCGATATGCTGCTCGACCTCAAGGATAAGCTTCGAGCCGTTGTCGCGTGTGATGCTTAAAGCGGTATAGATAGGAGGCACCATATTGTCGTCGCCTTCGAAGCTGACATCGACAACAGGACCGATTACCTGCGCTATCTTGCCATAAATTTCGCTCATATCTTATGTTTTGAAGGGTTTATATTCAGATTAGAAATGGAGGTTATATACGATTATCAGAGCCATCAGCACGAGGTTGACGAGATTGATGGGAAGAAGATATTTCCACTCGAATGACAACAGATGGTCGATACGCAGACGGGGGAATGTCCATTTAAACTGTATGATGATAGCTGAGAGAACGAAGCATTTGCCAAGGAACCATATTATCGAGGGAATATAGTCCATGATGTTGTTGAACCATGTCCATCCGGGGATATGGAGAGGCATCCATCCGCCGAGGAAGAGCAGGGAGGCCACACCGGATACGATGAAGAGGTTGAGGTACTCGGCCAGATAGAAGAAGCCGAAGTGAATACCCGAATACTCCGTGTGGTATCCGGCGGTGAGCTCACTCTCGGCCTCGGGAAGGTCAAACGGGCCGCGGTTGGTCTCGGCTGTACCTGCTATCATATAGATGAGGAATGCGATTATCGCGGGAATGTGACCTTTGAAGATAAACCAGAGGTCGTGCTGCTCGGCTACGATGTCGGTCACCGACATTGAGCCTGCGAGACATACCATGGTGATGACGGCCAGACCGATCGAAAGCTCGTAGCTTACCATCTGGGCACCCGAGCGCATGGCACCGATAAGTGTGAATTTGTTGTTTGATGACCATCCGGCGAGAAGTATACCTAATACACCGATCGAGCTGACGGCGATGAGGAAGAATATGCCGATGTTGAAGTCGATGATCTGAATACCGTTGCCCCATGGCAGCACTGCGAATGCGAGCATTGATGCGATGATCACGAGATAGGGGGCGAGGGCGAAAAGAAACTGGTCGATGTTTTTCAGGTGGATAAGCTCCTTGATGAGAATCTTGAACATATCGGCGAATACCTGACAGAGACCCCAGGGGCCGACACGTACGGGACCGACACGGCATTGCATGTATGCGCAGAGCTTACGCTCGTAGATGATATAAAACAGAGCCAGCAAGGCGTAGGCTAAAAGAAGACCTACACCCACGAGCAGACATTCAATCGTCACAGTAAGCCACTGGGGCAGTGAACATGTCACAAGCAGAAAATTGTTGATCCACTCTGTTATGGTTGAGAAATCTTGCATTTCCTTCTGATATTATTTGGTTTTTATTGATTGGCTTATGTGATGTCGGATCAGCGGTCCATGTCGGGGATGATGTAGTCGAGCGAGCCGCCTACGGTGATGAGGTCGGCAACCTTGAGACCGCGTGTGATATGGTCTACAGCTCCGGCCAGAGGCATACACGG
>CAZBWZ010000092.1:0-6540 GCA_964495725.1 uncultured Bacteroides sp. | reverse complement strand
GTACCCATGAAAAGCATGTGTGATGCGATGCGCGAGAGCTCGTCCATCATCACCCTGATGTACTCGGCACGGCGGCTGATCTGGATGCCGGCTGCTTTCTCAAACAGGCGGCACATGCCGTGGTGATAGATCATGCCGGAGAAATAATCCATACGGTCCATGAAGGGAAGACACTGCATGTAGGTGAGGTCTTCGCATAGCTTCTCTATGCCCCTGTGGATATAGCCCATGTACACATCGATTTTCTTGATGGTCTCGCCGTCGATGGCTGTACGGAAACGGAGCACACCGTGGGTGGCGGGGTGCTGGGGACCGATATTGATGACGAAATCGCCTTTGTGGAATATCTCAGGCTCGATACGCTCGATCTTGCCGTCAGGAGCCTCGACCCATGACTGCGTGAGGTCGGTCTGGCGTTCGTTTTTGATTGATACGGGATTGAGGGCTGGATCTTCATCATAGTCCTTGCGCAGGGGGTGTCCTACCCAGTCTATGTTGAGGAATAGGCGACGCATGTCGGGATTGTTGATGAAGATTATGCCGAAGTAGTCATATACCTCACGCTCAAAGAGGGTCGCAGAGCCCCAGATGTCGAATACGGAGTGAAGCATCGGCTTCTCGCGGTCTTTGGTGGCTACTTTGACTGACAGCATCTCGTTGCCGCGGCCCGTTGACATCAGGAAATATACACAGCCCATGCTGTCCTCCCAGTCCATGCCTGAGATAGTGACAAGGCAGTCGAAACTGAGCTCAGGATTCTCTTTCAGCTCTTTGGCCAGGCTGTGCCAATTGCTGTCGTCGATATTGACCATCAGCACATCGGCTTCGTCGAAGGTAGCCGACGGGAAGAGCTTGGCGATCGTTTCTTTTGTGTTGGCCATATTATTTATGGTGGATTTTGGTTTTTCTTAATAAATTATTCTTGAATGCCTTCGATGGGATGTTTCTCCAGAAACTCTTTCTGGCTTTCTTTGCGGTTGACACCGCCGAAGAATTTCTCCACTTTCATTTTGCGGGAGAGCTGCATGATGGCATATATCATGGCCTCGGGGCGGGGAGGACAGCCGGGCAGCCATACATCGACGGGTACGATATCACCGATACCTTTGGCCACATGATATGATTTGCGGAACGGACCGCCACTGATTGCGCAGCTACCGCAGGCGATTACATATTTGGGCTCGGCGAGCTGGTCGTAGAGACGGCGGAAAGCGGGCACCATGCGATTGACAATGGTACCGGCGACCATCATGAAGTCGGCCTGGCGTGGTGACGAACGGGCGACCTCCCAGCCGAAACGCGCCATATCAAAGCGGGCTGCGCCCAGCGACAGGAATTCGATGCCGCAGCAGCTGGTGGCGAATGTGAGAGGCCACAGCGAGTTGCTTCGCGCCCAGTTGATGAGGCCGTCGAGCGAGCCTACGATTACGTTAGTGCCTGATTCGTTGAGCTTACGCTGAAGCTCTTCGATATATTCATTGTCCTTCCATTCGGAGTAGGGCATGCTTTTGGTTGTTATTTCCATTCGAGCGCTCCTTTCCGCCAGGCATATACAAGGCCCAGCACTAAGATTCCAAAAAATACGGCGATACTGATGAGACCGTTGGCACCGAGGTCACGCATTTTCACAGCCCAGGGAAACAGAAACACTGTCTCAACATCAAACATCAGGAACAGGATTGCAAAGAGGTAGTATCCGATATGGAATTGAGCCATGCTCTCACCTCGTGTCGGGATACCGCACTCGTATGCTTCGCCCTTCTGCGGATTGTAGGAGCTCGGCGAAACTAATTTGGCAATCAACAAGGCTGCTGCCACAAGTGCCACACCTGTGAGCAGTGCGGTGAGTGCAAGCACGGCGTTGTTGCCGATTCCGAAAATTGCTGAATATATCATATCTTAGTTTTGATTATTTTCTTAAGCGTGATATGGCTATATTATTGATTAGAATAATATTAAGTTTTTGGAGTGTCAGAGGGGGGCACTCCGGGTGCAATATTTTCTGCAAATGTATTAAAAAAAATCAAACGAGCCAAATTTTTGTTATAGCACGTGGGTAATTAGCGTGGTGCCTCCGAGGGGTGGCCGCTACCGGTGGTCATGGATGCTCTGTCAATTAGTTCGGGATTGTCTGAGGGCTGTGGCGACGTCTGCTGTATGTCATCTGTAAGTGAAATAATACTTACTGCTTACCTGATAAAAAAAATCCCGCCGGAGGGCGGGATTATATGGTATGGTGTCTGAGATTATGCTTTGCCGTTAGAGCCGAGCACGTTCTCGATTTTGTGCTTGTAGAGTTTCTCCATTTCTTCGCGAGCCGGGCCGAGGTATTTGCGCGGGTCAAATTCACCTGGCTTGTCGTTGAGAGTCTTGCGCACAGCGGCTGTCATTGCAAGACGGCTGTCGCTGTCGATGTTGATCTTGCAGACATCCATCTTGGCTGCTTTGCGGAGCTGCTCTTCGGGGATACCGATAGCATCGGGGAGCTTGCCGCCATTCTCGTTGATGATGTCAACGTATTCCTGGGGCACTGAAGATGAGCCGTGGAGCACGATGGGGAAGTCGGGGAGCTTGGCCTCAACTGCCTCAAGCACGTCAAATGCCAGCGGCGGGGGCACGAGGCGGCCGTTCTCATCGCGTGTACACTGCTCCGGAGTGAACTTGTATGCTCCGTGAGAAGTGCCGATCGAGATAGCGAGGCTATCGACACCCGTGCGTGTCACAAAGTCGATTACCTCCTCAGGATCGGTGTATGTGTGGTGGTCTGAAGATACTTCGTCTTCAACGCCTGCGAGCACGCCGAGCTCGCCCTCTACTGTTACATCGAACTGGTGAGCATAGTCTACCACTTTCTTGGTGAGAGCCACGTTTTCTTCGTAGGGGAGGTGAGAGCCGTCGATCATGACTGATGAGAAGCCCATATCGATACAGTTCTTGCAGAGCTCGAAGCTATCGCCATGGTCGAGGTGAAGCACGATCTGGGGTTTCTCCCATCCGAGTTCCTTGGCGTATGCTACCGCACCCTCAGCGAGGTAACGGAGCAGTGTGGCGTTGGCATAGTTGCGTGCGCCTTTGGATACCTGCAGGATTACAGGCGATTTCTCATCGGCTGCGGCCTTGATGATAGCCTGAAGCTGCTCCATATTGTTGAAGTTGAAGGCAGGGATGGCATAGCCGCCGTGTACGGCTTTAGCAAACATCTCGCGGGTGTTTACCAGACCTAAGTCTTTATAATTTACCATAATTATAAATTTATTTAGTAAAAACGTTAATTATCATATTATATCGCAAAGATAGCGAATATTTTTGGAGGCCGATTCAAAAAAAATGTTAATGGAGGTGTGCCCCCGGTTGTCATTCTATTTGATGCAGATCATGACCCATGCGCTCTTTCTTGGTGTGCATGTAGAATTGGTTGTAGGGGGTAGGAGGCACCTCGATAGGCACGTTCTCTACGATTTCAAGCCCGTAACCCTCCAGGCCGATGCGTTTTTTGGGATTGTTGGTCATTAATCTCATTTTACTGATACCGAGCATGTTGAGTATCTGTGCGCCTACGCCGTAGTCGCGTTCGTCGGCTTTATGTCCGAGATGCAGGTTGGCCTCGACTGTGTCATATCCTTCTTCCTGCAGCTTGTAGGCGCGTATCTTGTCCATCAGTCCAATGCCGCGGCCTTCCTGGCTCAGATATATGATAGCTCCGCGTCCCTCGGCCTCAACCATCTGCATGGCTTTGTGAAGCTGGGCTCCGCAGTCGCAACGCTCTGATGCAAAGATGTCGCCCGTAGCACATGATGAGTGTACGCGGCAAAGCACCGGCTCACCGGTGGAGACATCACCCTTGATGAGGGCTATGTGGTCGAGACCGTTGCTGATCTGCTTGAAAGGGATAAGCTTGAAGTGGCCGTAGGCTGTGGGCATGTCAACTGTCTCACCCATCTCTACCAGGCGCTCGTGACGCAGCCGGTATGCGATGAGATCACGGATGGAAATGAGTTTCATCTGCCATTGGTCAGCGAGCTCACGCAGCTGGGGCAGGCGTGCCATGGTGCCGTCTTCGTTCATTATCTCGATGAGGGCGCCGGCGGGGCGGAGACCGGCGAGGCGTGCGAGATCGATCGCGGCCTCGGTGTGACCGGCGCGGCGCAGTACGCCCTGATCCTGCGCGAAAAGCGGATTTATATGTCCGGGACGACCGAATGCAGCGGCATCGTAAGCCGGATCGGCAAGAGCGCGTATGGTGGCTGCGCGGTCGTGGGCCGATACTCCGGTAGAGCAGCCTTCGAGCTTGTCAACGGTGACCGTAAAAGGTGTGCCCAGCACAGATGTGTTGTGTGCTACCTGAGGTTTGAGATCAAGCTCCTTGCATCTCGACATGGTGATAGGGGCGCAGAGCACGCCTCTGGCGTTTTTGAGCATGAAGTTTACCTGATCAGGCGTGATTTTTTCGGCGGCGACTATGAGGTCACCCTCATTCTCGCGGTCTTCATCATCGACCACTATTACCATTTTGCCTTCGGCGAAGTCGGCGATAGCGTCTTCTATTGAGTCAAGTCTGATATTATTGTCCATTGTTATCGGTTGTAGTTTCTGGTAAATATGGTTCGTCAGTATTCTCTTGTGCAGGCACTGTAGACGAGTCAGGTGCCATGGTCGATTTCTTTTTCTTACGTTGGAACATGCCTTTGATCCGCGATGTCAGATTACCGGCTGCAACGGCCGCCCTTGTCTTACGGTGACGGCGGCGCACCGAGTAGTCAATCATCAGTTGATTTCCGTCCTCGCTGTCATCGAGATAGGTGAGAAGGATTTCAGTGGTCTGTCTTACATCATCGAGGTTGCGGTATGTCACGCGCTGAGGATAATTATTGAAGATGTCGGCTACTTTCTTGTCACGGGTGTTGGATATGTAATCATCTATTTCGTTGAGCTCATCGGTAAGAGACCGCAGGGACGGACGTCCGAGGAGCCGGTCTAACAGCGAGCGTTTCTTTGCAGATGCAATTGTATTATTTATGGCAGTCAGGAATTTGTTGAGCATCTCCACTATCACAGGTGTCTCCGTCTCGGTGATGATCACCTCCTTGACAAAGATCGATCGATTGGGATTCTTACCGGTAAGCCTGGCAAAGAAGCGCGCGTAAGCATCGGCATTGAATACGTCTGAGTCGCCTACGGCCTTCCATGTGAAGAAGATACCGAGAGGCAACAGCACGATCGAGCTGAGCCAGACACCTTGCCATACGAGAAGCTTGCTGTCGCGTGCCATCTTGTAGCCGGTGTTGTCGATGATGTAATAGAAAATAAACAGTATCACGGAGATGACCAGGGGTGTGCCTATACCTCCCTTCTTGATGATAGCTCCGAGCGGTGCCCCGATAAAGAAGAAAATAAGGCAGGCAAACGATAGGGTGAACTTGCGGTGCATCTCTATGCCATGACGGTTCATGAGTTTCTGCTGATCAGTGATCACCATGGAGCGGAATTCATAATTGTCGTGTTGCTGGCGAGCTCTCTGCAAAGCCTGTGTTACATACTGGCGCGCCATTTCTGGCGATGGTGAGGCAAACACTGTGTCGATATCCAACGGCTTGTCAATCTTAATAGCCGGAGCGGGCTTATACACCACAGAGTCGCCGATGCGGGTAGAGGAATAGAATGGGACGCGTACGTAAGGCAAAGTCTTGAGCTCGGTGCCGTAATTGTCGCCTATGCTGTCTACGATAGACTGTATGGAGTCAATGGAGTGTTTGAGCTCGACCACATTCTTACCTACATACTGGCTGCGGATATTGCTCTCATCCATCCGGCTGAAGTTGGCATCAAACGGCAGGTAGATCTGTTTGTCGCTGAAGCTTTCGCGTCTGAAGGGCATGAACTGCTTGTTGGTAGAGCCGAGGGCACTGTTGCGGATATTCTCAAACATCTCGCCACGGTAGAGGTGAAGAAACAGGTGGGTCTTGTCTACGGTAAAGTTCATCTTACCCGAGTCAGCGAGGATCACACGCGAGTTGTCGAGCCCTTGTGTAACATCATAGATAATCAGGTCGTAGAGCATTCCAGTCTCGGGATTCTTCTTCTCTACGAATAGGTTCATTCCCGGGATTTCGTTATAGAAGGCACGCACGGGAATCTCCACCTCAGGAGATTTTTGCCGCATGGAGAAGAGCAGGGTATACATCTTGGTCTGCGCGATGGGCAGGACATCATTCTGAAAGAAGAAGGCACCGACAGCAATGATTACCATCAGCACGATCAGCGGCCTCATAATCTGAAACAGCGAGATACCGGCTGCCTTGAGCGCCGTAAGCTCGAATTTCTCGCCGAGGTTGCCGAATGTCATCAGCGATGCAAGAAGCACGGCCAAAGGGAGGGCGGTGGGCACCATCGAAAGCGCAGCGTAGAAGAAAAGCTCACCGATGACGCTGAAGGCAAGTCCTTTGCCGACAAGATCATCGATATATTTCCACAGAAACTGCATCATCACGATAAACAGACAGATGCAGAAAGTCATGGCCAGCAGAGGCAAAAACTGCTGTA
>CAZBWZ010000091.1:0-9370 GCA_964495725.1 uncultured Bacteroides sp. | reverse complement strand
AAAAAGTTGCAAACCCCGAAAATTAGCACTATCTTTGCAACGCCTTTGACGAAAGCCGGGCAAAATGATAGTCTTATGGTGTAATGGTAGCACAACAGGTTTTGGTTCTGTTTGTCCAGGTTCGAATCCTGGTAAGACTACACGAAAAAAGCTGACAAGCAATCGCCTGTCAGCTTTTTTCGTATCCATTCACCGGTATCAGTTGAGCACCTCGAATCCATCGGCCTTCAGGGCCTGACGTATCTCCTCGATATGCTCATGATTGCGGGTCTCGAGCTCGACACGCAGCAGACAATCATTCAGCGAGCCCTTGCGGCTGAAGCGCTCGTGGTTGACCGACATCACATTGGCTCCCATATGGGCCAGCACCTTTGTCACAGCCTGCAGCTGTCCGGGCTTGTCGTCAAGCTGGATATCGAGGCGGCAGATACGCCCGTTCTTGGTAAGGCCGCTCACGATGATGCGGTTGATGATATTCACATCGATATTGCCGCCCGAGACCAGGCACACCACCTTCTTGCCCTTGACCGGCACCTTGTCAAACATCACGGCAGCGACAGCCACGGCGCCAGCGCCCTCGGCCACAAGCTTGTTGTTCTCCATCAGCGAGAGAATGGCCGACGCTGTCTCGTCATCATTGACAGTGACGATATCGTCAACGTATTTCCTGCACAGCTCGAAGGTGTTCACACCAGGCTCCTTCACCGCGATGCCGTCGGCGATGGTCATCACCTTGTCGAGATGCACGCGCTCGCCCGCACTAAGCGAATCCACCATCGAGCTCGCTCCCTCAGACTGCACACCATAGACCTTAACCTTAGGATTGATCGACTTGATGGCAAAGGCCACACCGCTTATCAGGCCCCCGCCGCCCACAGGCACCACCACGACATCGACATCGCGCATATCCTGTATTATCTCCAGGCCGATAGTGCCCTGGCCGGCTATCACCTTCTCGTCATCAAACGGATGCACGAAAGTATAGCCGTGCTCTTTCTGCAACTCCACGGCCTTGGCGTAGGCATCATCGTACACACCCGGCACAAGACACACATCCGCTCCATAGCCCTTGGTGGCCTCGATCTTGGATATCGGCGCACCGGCAGGCAGACATATCAGCGACCGGATACCATTGTGGGTGGCTCCCAAAGCCACGCCCTGGGCATGGTTGCCGGCCGAGCACGCGATCACGCCCTTGGCCTTCTCCTCGTCGCTCAGCTGCGAAATCTTATAGTAGGCGCCACGCAGCTTAAACGAGCCGGTGAGCTGCAGATTCTCCGGCTTGAGCCACACCTCGGCATCATCACGCAGCTTGGGGGCGGCTACGAGCGCCGTATGCCGGGCCACTCCGTTGAGCACACGGGCGGCATTGAAAACTTCACTAATTTCAAGCATCGTCTTTCGTTACAATTAAGGTTATCGTTACTGTTACTTTTGTATAGCAAAATTACAAAAAATCCACGACATCTCATCATCCGATACTGTTTACTTAAGCCGGTGATGCGGTTTTTGTGACAGCAACAGAGGTAACATCAGATTATGGTCTTCCGACTGAAGGAACTCTACGAGGTTCTCGATATGGTAGTCTCTGACCATACTCCAAATCTATCCACTAACTTGAGTAACCATCTATATCTCATCATCCTACCAATCCTCAAAATTACGTAATAATAGACATTACGAAAGTGTTAATATGATTAACATATCAGCAGTATCTCAGAAACAAATGTTAATTTTTTTTATTTTAATTCATTTTTACCTAATTTTACGCCCCCAATCTGTTATCCATATAATTAATGTGTGATAACAACGAAAACCAAAATATAGAAATGCTGAACAACCTGGTAATAGTGGAGTCGCCCGCCAAGGCTAAGACAATCGAGAAATTTCTGGGCAAAGATTATAAAGTGATGTCGAGCTACGGTCACATCAGGGATCTGAAGAAGAAAAACTTCAGTATCGATGTCGACAACAGCTTCGCACCCATTTACGAGATACCTGAAGACAAACGCGCCCTGGTAGCAGAGCTCAAGAAAAACGCCGCCGAGGCCAAGATGGTGTGGCTCGCATCCGATGAGGACCGCGAGGGTGAAGCCATCGCATGGCATCTCTACGAGGTGCTCGGCCTCAAGCCCGAGAACACCCGCCGCATCGTATTTCACGAAATCACAAAAGATGCCATAGTCAACGCTATCGCTAATCCCCGGAATATCGACATCAACCTGGTGGACGCTCAGCAGGCGCGCCGCGTTCTCGACCGCATCGTAGGATTCGAGCTCTCGCCTGTGCTCTGGAAGAAGATCAAGCCCGCCCTCTCGGCCGGACGCGTGCAGTCAGTGGCCGTGCGTCTTATCGTAGAGCGCGAGAAAGAGATCAAGAACTTTGTAAGCGAACCCTATTTCCGCATCAACGCCATATTCACCACTCCCTCGGGCGACACATTCCGCGCCGAGCTCCCCCACCGCTTCACCGAAGAGACCCAGGCACGCAATTTCCTTGACGACTGCGCCAAAGCCGCTTTCGACATCACCGATGTACAGGTCAAGCCCCAGAGCAAATCTCCCGCTCCGCCATTCACCACATCCACCCTGCAGCAAGAGGCATCGCGCAAGCTCGGCTTCACCGTATCTCAGACCATGATGGTGGCACAGCGCCTGTATGAGGCCGGACACATCACATATATGCGTACCGACTCTATGAACCTCTCCACCCTCGCCATCAACGCATTGAAGAAGGAAATCACAGAGTCGCTCGGCAGCGAATATCTCAAGGTGCGCCACTACCACACGCACTCAAAGGGCGCGCAGGAAGCCCACGAGGCCATCCGCCCCACATACGTAGACCAGCACACCATCGAGGGCACAGCCCAGGAGAAGCGTCTGTACAACCTGATATGGAAACGCACCTTGGCATCACAGATGGCTGACGCCCAGACAGAAAAGACTACGGTGGAGATCACACCCTCCACTCGCTCAGAGCATTTCATCGCCACCGGCGAGGTGATCAAATTCGACGGTTTCCTGAAGGTTTACATCGAGAGCCACGACGACGAAGGCACAGACCAGACCGACTCCAACATGCTGCCGGCCATGTCGCGCGGCCAGAAGGTGGAGGCCGACGAAATCACGGCTACCGAGAGATTCACGCAGCAGCCCCCGAGATATTCCGAGGCATCCCTCGTCAAGAAGATGGAAGAGCTTGGCATCGGACGACCCTCGACCTACGCCCCCACAATATCCACCATACAGCAGCGCGAATACGTGGAGAGAGGCGAGAAGCCGGGTGTGGAGCGACAGATATCGGTGCTCACACTCAAGCAGGGCAAAATCACCGAGACCACCCGCACAGAGACAGCCGGCTCGGAGAAGGGCAAACTGGTGCCGACAGATATCGGCATGGTAGTCAACGAATTTCTTGAGGAATATTTTCCCGATATAGTCAACTACAACTTCACGGCCAACATCGAGAAGCGCTTTGACGAGATCGCCGAAGGCAAGACCGAGTGGCCGGGCGTGATGCACGACTTCTACGAGGGATTCCACCCAGAGGTAGACAAGGCATCCAACCTCAGGCTTGAGCATAAGGTTGGCGAACGCCTCTTAGGCGTACACCCCGAGACCGGAAAACCCGTAAGCGTGAAGATCGGACGCTACGGACCCCTCGTGCAGATCGGCGAGGGCGACACCGAAGAAAAGCCCCTGTTCGCATCGCTGCAGAAAGGCCAGTCGGTAGCCACCATCACCCTCGAAGAAGCCCTGAAACTATTTGAATTCCCTCGCCAGCTCGGCGAATACGAAGGTAAGGACGTGACAGTGGCCATCGGCAGATTCGGCCCCTACGTCAAACATGCCGGTAAATTCGTCTCCATCCCCAAGGATATGGCTCCGGCCGCCCTCTCGCTCGAAGAGGCCATACAACTCATCAACGACAAGCGCGAGGCCGACAGCAAGAAGATAGTGAAGGTGTTTGACAACGACCCCGACCTGCAGATCCTCAACGGCCGATACGGTGTATACATCTCATACAAGAAGAGCAACTACAAGATACCCAAGGCAGTGGCTGATCCCGCTGCCCTGACGTATGACGAGATCATGGAGATCGTGAATTCAGACGAGGCCAAGCCCAAGAAAATGCCGCGCCGCTCATCGGCCAAGACCGCCGAAGCAAAACCCGCGGCCTCAGCCAAGAAAAAGACAACAACCACAAAAAAGAAATAAACGATGGCACGCACGCCTCTCGCACACAAACCGGGCTCGAAACCCGGACAATATACACCAGACGCTATCGCCCAGCTGCCTGTACAGGCGGAGACCACACTACTGCCACATCTGCTGGCATCCATGCCCCAGGCCAAGCGTACCACGGTGAAGGACTATCTGAAACACAATCAGGTGATGGTCAACGGCACGGTGACCCGTCAGTTTGACCTACCGCTCAAGCCCGGCGACGAAGTGAAGGTAAACACCTCACGCGAATTTCAGGTGTTCGGCCACTCACGTGTCAAAATCTACTATGAAGACGATGATATAATCGTGATATACAAAGGCTACGGCCTGCTGAGCGTGGCCACCGAGCGCGACATGAACAAAAATAAGGAAATCACCGCCTACTCCATCGTACGCGACTACCTCAAACGCAAGGACCCGCGCAACAAGCTCTATATCGTACACCGTCTCGACAAGGCGACATCCGGCCTGATGATGATGGCCAAGACCCGCGAGGCCAAGGAGGCCATGCAGCACAACTGGAACAACATGGTGCTGGAGCGCAAATACGTGGCTGTGGTAGAAGGCAAGATCGACCCGCCCGAGGGCATGGTGCGCAGCTATCTGGTGGAGAACGCTCGCCACGAGGTGTATTCAACCGACGACCCCCAGAAGGGCAAGCTCGCCGTCACCTACTACCGCACCCTCAAGGCTTCAAAAGGCTATTCAATGGTGGAGGTATCGCTGGAGACAGGCCGCAAGAATCAGATACGCGCCCACATGAAGGAGCTCGGCCACCCCATAGCCGGTGACAAACGCTACGGCGCGTCATCCACACCTATCCACCGTGTGGCCCTCCACGCCCAGACCCTGCGCTTCGCCCACCCCATCACCCGCAAAGACATGAATTTCTCCTCGGCGATTCCCGCCGCCTTCGAAAAACTCGTATGACCGCTGCACTGACACCGGAAATAATCGACAACCCCAATCTCTGGAGACTGTATCTCGAGGTCACCGACCGTGCCCTTGAGGTAGTGGCCTACTCGACATATCACGACCAGTCGCTCATACACCGCCGCTTGCCCCTCGACCCCGCCGCCACTTCGGCCGAGCAGGCGCTGGGCAACCTGATATATGACAACGAGCTGCTGCTCGCCGACTTCGACCGTGTCAGCATACTCATCGACACACCGCGCTACATGGTGGTGCCAGGTGAAATCACCGATGATATCGCCATGCAGATAGCCACGGCCATGTGGGGCGACGACATAACCGTGCTCACCGATCCGCTGCCCGTGCATGGTGTCAAGCTGATCACGGGTGCCGACCGGGCCACGGCTTCATTGATGCGGCGCACCTACCCCACGGTGACTCCGCTCCACCCTATGTCACGGCTCATCACATATTTCTACAACACCGACAGGATGAACAATGCCTCACGTATGTATCTGTACATGCGCGATGACCGTCTGGACATAATTCATTTTGACAGCTCCTCAATTAAGGTAGCCAATTCGTTCGCCACGACCAATGCCGACGACATGCTCTACTATACGCTGCTCGTAGCCGGCCAGACAGGCTTTGACATGCGCGACGACGATGTGATGGTGTGCGGACTCTCGCCCCACCGCGAGGCCTTCCAGACGCTGCTGCGCAAATATGCCGGATATGTGATGCCCGTAGTATTTCCGTCGCAGATGTATCATGCCGGCAAAGCCGCTCTTGAATCACCTTTCGAACTCATTGTAACGCCCCTATGCGAATAATACGTGGTAAATACGGACGCCGCCGATTCGACGTACCCAAGAACATCACTGCGAGGCCTACTACCGACTTCGCCCGTGAAAACATATTCAATGTGCTTGAGAATCTCATCGACTTCGAGGGCAAGAACGCTCTCGATATCTTCGCCGGCACCGGAGCCGTGTCTTTTGAGTTTCTCTCGCGTGACTGCGCTACGGTGACATCGGTCGAGAAGGCCTCCACACAATATGACTTCATCAAGAAGGTGTCGAAACAACTCGGCTGCACCAATCACCGCACCATCAAGGGCGACGCGCTGAAATTCATCTCGGCCAGCAACGGCAAATATGATATAATATTCGCTGATCCGCCCTATGATCTCGACGGCTTTGATGACATACCGCCCGCAGTGCTCGCCTCGGGGCTTCTGGCCCCCGGAGCGCTGTTTGTGATGGAGCATTCGGCCAAGCGCGATTACTCGCATCTGCCGGGATTTATCGATCACCGCGCCTACGGATCGGTCAACTTCTCGATATTCCGCGCTCCCGACCCCGCTCCCGACCCCGAATAGGGTCGCGGCCTCCCATTTCCAATCCATTATCTTCACTGAATACTTACGATAATACGACAACCGTGCAAATCCTTCTTAAGATCTGCACGGTTGTTGTATTGTTATATCCGGTCAGTTGAGCTGGTCTATAAGTACGGACACAGCCTTCTCGGGTGATTTGCGGCTGTAGAGGATGCTGTAGACAAAATCGAGTATGGGCATATTCACCTTGTAGCGGTCGTTGATGTCGTGCATACATTTGGTGCCGTAATATCCTTCGGCTGTCTGCTCCATCTCCATCAGGGCCGCGGGCACGGAATAGCCCTTGCCTATCATAGACCCCAAATTGTGGTTGCGCGAGAATCGCGAATAGGCTGTAACAAGCAGGTCGCCGAGATACACCGAATCACATATCTGACGCGGACGCGGGCTCACGGTGTCGACAAAGCGCTCCATCTCGCGTATCGCGTTGCTCACGAGCATGGCCAGAAAGTTGTCGCCGCGTTTCATGCCGTGGATGATACCGGCAGCGATGGCATATACATTCTTCAGCACGGCGGCGTATTCTATACCGTCGACATCCGATGATATTATCGTGTGGCATCGCGGCGAACTCAGACATCCGGCAAAGCTCACGGCATGAGCCGTCTGGTGACAGCCTATGGTGAGATACGACACGCGGTCGAGAGCCACCTCCTCGGCGTGACACGGACCCGCCACCACAAGGATGTTGTCGCTGTCCACCCCGAATCGGGTGTGCATATAATCCGTGATGAGCACATTCTCCTCCGGCACGATGCCCTTGATGGCCGACACCACCGACTTGCCGCTGATATCCATGGTGATACGAGATACGTGCGACTTGAAATATGGCGACGGGAAAGCGAGCACGAGCGTATCGCTCTCGGCACATACCTTGTTGATATCCGATGAGAATGAGATGCGGTCTACATCAAACACCACATCAGTCAGATACGCAGGATTGTGACCTAAGCGGCGGAAATCGTCTATACGGTCGTCGCGCCGCATATACCAGTTGATCGTGTCACACTTGCGCAGCAGCAGCTTGGCGAGGGCGGTGGCCCAGCTGCCACCACCCATCACTGCTATCTTTCCGGGAAAGTCCATATTGTCAGTCGTTTTCCACTCCTATCCAAGCCTTGACCTCTTCGATCGTCGGATTCTTGAGATCAAGATGGTATTTCTTGTTGATACCGCAGAGATCCTGATGCAGCTTGCCGGGATTGGCCGATGAGAGGGCCTGCACGGTGAGCACACCGGCCTTCTGAAGAGGAGCCACCCACTCTGACGGCACGCCGCGCTCAGCGTAGGCCTCGGGCTTGTCGCGCTTCTCCACCTTCTCGGGGCGCATCTGCGGGAACAGGAGTACCTCCTGAATCGTGGTCTGGCCTGTCATCAGCATCACCAGACGGTCCATGCCGATGCCCATACCCGATGTAGGGGGCATACCGTATTCGAGAGCGCGGATAAAGTCGCCGTCGATGATCATGGCCTCGTCGTCGCCCTTCTCACTCAGACGCATCTGCTCTACAAAGCGCTCGTACTGGTCGATGGGGTCGTTGAGCTCCGAGTAGGCGTTGGCGAGCTCCTTGCCGTTGACCATCAGCTCGAATCGCTCGGTGAGCTCGGGATTGTCGCGGTGACGCTTGGTCAGAGGCGACATCTCGATAGGATAATCGATGATGAAGGTGGGCTGTATGTATTTGCCCTCGCATTTCTCACCGAAGATCTCGTCGATGAGCTTGCCTTTGCCCATGGTCTCATCGGCCTCGATGCCGAGCTGGGCGCACAAACCGCGCAGAGCGTCCTCGTCCATACCGGTGATATCAATGCCGGTATGCTCCTTGATGGCGTCGGTCATGGTGACACGGCGGTAAGGGGCCTTGAAGTCGATCTCGTTATCGCCTACCTTCACCTTGGTGGTGCCGTTGACATCCATACAGATCTTCTCGAGCATACGCTCGGTGAAGTCCATCATCCAATTGTAATCCTTGTAGGCCACGTAAATCTCCATGGCTGTGAATTCGGGATTGTGAGTGCGGTCCATACCCTCGTTACGGAAATTCTTCGAGAACTCATACACGCCCTCGAATCCGCCCACGATGAGGCGCTTGAGATAGAGCTCGTCGGCGATGCGCAGATACAGCGGAATATCCAGCGCATTGTGATGTGTCACGAACGGACGGGCCGACGCTCCACCGGGTATCGATTGCAGGATCGGGGTCTCCACCTCGATATATCCGTTACTGTTGAAGAATTCTCGCATCGAGGTATACACCTTGGTGCGCTTGATGAATATATCCTTCACGCCCTCGTTGACCACCAGGTCTACGTAGCGGCGGCGGTAACGCAACTCGGGGTCATCAAACGAGTCGTATACCACACCGTCCTTCACCTTGACGATAGGCAGCGGACGCAGTGATTTGCTCAGCACGGTGATCTCCTTGGCATGTACGGTGATCTCGCCGGTCTGGGTGCGGAACACGAAGCCCTTGACGCCGATGAAGTCACCGATATCCAGCAGCTTCTTGAACACCACGTTATACATGTCCTTATCCTCACCGGGGCATATCTCGTCACGTGAGATATACACCTGCACGCGGCCCTTGGAATCCATCAGCTCGATAAACGAAGCCTTGCCCATGATACGGCGGCTCATGATACGGCCTGCCACGCACACCTGTCGCGGGGGCTCCTGCCCGTCGCTGAAGTTTTCCTTGATATCGTCGGTATGCGCATCCACCGGATACAGTGGTGCGGGATAAGGCTCAATGCCCATTTTGCGCATCGCCTCAAGGCTGTTGCGCCTGATGATTTCTTGTTCGCTGAGTTCGAGGATATTCATATTTTT
>CAZBWZ010000090.1:0-9531 GCA_964495725.1 uncultured Bacteroides sp. | reverse complement strand
AGGGATTCGAACCCTGGGTACCCGTAAGGGTACAACGGTTTTCGAGACCGTCCCGTTCGACCGCTCCGGCATCTTTCCCTGTGCGATTGACGATGCAAATTTAGGTATTTTTTTTCAATGAGCAAATTTTTTGATAACTTTGCAAGAAATTTTTGTTATGAAAATCGGCATTATCGTAGCTATGGACAAGGAGCTCGAGCTCCTGCTTAATTATATCGACGGGTGTAAGGCGTTTGAGACCAACGGTTACCGGATACATGTCGGTCATATCGGCGATACACAGGTCGTGGCTATGCCCTGCGGCATCGGCAAGGTGAACGCCGCAATGGGCGCCGTCACCATGATCGAGCATTTTCACCCCGATGTGGTGATCAACAGCGGTGTGGCCGGCGGTACGGGCTCTGACGCGGGTATTCTCGATGTGGTGCTGGCATCACATGTCGCATACCACGACGTATGGTGCGGACCGGGCACCGAGTGGGGCGAGGCCAGCGGCTGTCCCCGATTCTTCCAGGCACCGGCCGGAGCCGATGAGCTCGCCCGGCAGCTGGGTGTCAAGCATGGTCTGATAGCCTCAGGCGACATCTTCGTGAGCCGCGAGGAGGATGTGCGCCATATCCTGTCACTATATCCCGATACCATGGCCGTGGATATGGAGTCGGGCGCGATTGCCCAGGTATGCTATATGCGCGGTGTGCCCATGTACTGCCTGCGCGTGCTCAGCGACACTCCCGGATCGGGTGACAATATCGCCATGTACGAGAATTTCTGGACCGACGCCCCTCACCACACCTTCGAGGCCGTGCGCCGTCTCATAGGTATCATAGCCTGACAATCCGCCCCGGGGCTCGATGAAAGATCTCAAGGCCATAAAGGGTCGCACATATATCCTCGGCCTAATCAGCCAGGGCGAGCACGTGCAGCAGGACTTCAAATACGCCATCTCCGACGCGCGCAAGATCGCACGCTCCATATCGGCCTTCGCCAACAATATGGGCGGCCGACTGCTCATAGGCGTGAAGGACAACGGCGCGATAGCCGGCGTGCGCAACGAGGAGGACATATATGTGGTGGAGCAGGCCGCCCAGCTCTACTGCCGTCCCGCCCAGACGGTGGAGTTCACGGCATTCCGCACAGGCGATACCGGCACGGTGATACGCGCATCCATAGCACGCTCGGAGGAGCGACCGGTCCGCGCCCAGGACGACGACCACTCATGGCACGCCTATTACCGCATCGCCGACAACAATATAAAGGCGCATCCGCTGATGGTGCGCGCATGGCGTCATGCCGCGTCAGGGCGCAAGTCTCTGCTGCATCTCGACGGCCCCGACGGACGGCTGCTCGAAGCCTTGCGCGACGGCCCGCTGCCTGTCGCACGGGCGCTTATCGCCACTGGTGCATCGCGTGTGCCGGCCCAGAACGCCTTGGTGCGCCTCGCAGCCTTAGGCCTCATCGACTTTGTATACGGCCACGACGGATTCATGATATCCCTGGCCGATACCTGAGCGGCAAATCACACCAAGACCCCTTAGTACATAAACCCCTACCGCCACGATACACAAAACAAACGAAATGATAGACAAGGTAACAGACATAGTGAAGGAGTGTGCGGCCCTGATGGTGGGCCACGACTTCAAGACGATACAGAAAGACGGCTATGCCAACATCGTGACATCGCTCGACATGGCCGTGCAATCGGCCCTGAAGGAAAGGCTCGGAGCATTGCTCCCCGGCTCCGGATTCCTGTGTGAGGAAGAAGACCGCCATGACCTCGGCCACGAATATATATGGGTGATCGACCCCATCGACGGCACCGCCAATTTCAGCCGAGGTGTGGAGCAATGCGCCGTGTCGGTGGGGCTGCACCACGATGGCCGCATGGAGCTGGGCGTGGTGTACTCGCCGTTCACAGGCGAGACTTTCGCCGCCGTGCGAGGTCACGGAGCCACGCGCAACGGTGTCGCCATCTCTGTGTCGCGGCGACCGTTCGCCAACGCGCTGATGTGCGCCGCGCTCCCCGTCTACCACAAGGAGCACACGGCCGAGTCGGCCGCCGTGATCACCGAGGTGTTTCTGCGCGGCAACGACCTGCGCCGGTTCGGCACAGCCGCCCTCGAGCTCTGCTATCTGGCCATGGGCAGGTATGAGCTGTATTTCGAGTATCTGCTGAGTCCTTGGGATTTCGCGGCCGCATCGCTCATCCTTACAGAGGCCGGCGGCGTGATAGCCGACCTGCGCTACCGCCCGCTCGACACACTCTCGTCCACAGGCGTAATAGCCGCCAACGACCGGGCCAATCTCGATGTGCTCGCCGAAATAGTGGCTCGCAATGTCAAGCCCTGACATCACATAACTAAAATCCGTATATATCATGAAAACCGTGTACTGGACATCCGACCGTATAATGCGCCTGATCATAGGCGTGACCATCAGCATACTGCTGATACTGCTCCTGCGATATCTCAGCGATGTGCTCCTGCCCTTCTTCGTGGCCTGCCTGATCGCCTACATGCTGCAGCCGATAGTAGACTTCAACCACCGCCTACTCCACTGCAAGGGGCGTGCCCTGCCGTCGATACTGACCCTTGTCGAGATCGGACTGGTGATCACCGGCATAGTATACCTGTTTTTACCTACAGTGATACACGAGGCCGGAGAGATGGGCAAGATCATACATGACGTAAGCGAGGGAAAGACCGAGATGCCGCCGCTCTACCGGTATGTTGTCAACTTCGTCAACCGATATTACAATCCCGATGATCTCCAGGCCTTCCTGTCGGGCAATCATCTGATGGATATCATCAACCGCGGGTCGTCGCTGCTCGAAGAGTCGCTGTCGGCGCTCCTCACAGCCCTGTCTTGGCTGCTCACACTCATCTACATCCTCTTCATCCTCATCGACTATCCCCAGATCAGCCGCGGATTCAAGCTGATAGTGCCCCGGCGCTACCGCCGCAGGTTCCTATCGCTCTTCGCCGAGGTGAGCCAGAGCATGAACCACTATTTCAGGGGGCAGGCTGTCGTGGCTCTGTGCGCCGCCGTGCTATACTCCATCGGATTCTCCATCGTAGGGCTGCCGCTCGCCATCCCCATGGGCATACTTGTGGGTATCCTATATATGATCCCGTACTTCCAGTACGTCACCCTGATTCCGGTGACCGTGATTTGCCTGCTGTATTCGCTGGGCGGACATACCGACTTCCTGTCGATGCTCGGCGGATGTGTGATAGTATACGCCGTGAGCCAGAGCATCTGCGATTATATACTCACTCCTCATATCATGGGACGCGAACTCGGGCTCAATCCGGCCGTGATACTGCTGTCGCTATCTGTGTGGGGCGTGCTGCTCGGCATCATCGGCATGATCATCGCCCTGCCCATCACCTCGCTGCTCATGAGCTATTACTTGAGGTATATAAGCGAACCGGTGAAATTCAACCTCACCAAGCGCAGCCAGCCTGACAATCCGATGCAAGAGAGTTAATCTATGTTAAAACACTTGCGTATTCCGCCAAAGAGCCGTACTTTTGCACTGCAAAACGATACTGCGGGGTAGAGCAGTGGTAGCTCGTCGGGCTCATAACCCGGAGGTCGGAGGTTCGATCCCTTCCCCCGCCACTATAAGGAGATGCAACTCTGCATCTCCTTTTTTCAATTTATCACACCTATGGCCTCCCAACCATATTACTACGAAATCGCGATCGACGACGAAAGACATCCCCTGCGCACCATCGCCCTGTGGATTGTATTCGTATGCCTCTTCATGGCCATAATCGCTTGTGCGGTATGGGTGTTCTGCCTGGGCAATCACGGGCTCGACTTCGAGCCGCCTCATCCCCCCGCACAGACCCAGACCGTACCCGCCCTTTCGGCCGGCGCCGCGATACCGTTTGTCGGGGTATCCCTATCCACATCGTCAATCACGCTCACCGAGGGCGACCGCATCACCCTCACAGCACTACTTAAGCTCGCGCCCGGCTCTCCCTACATCGATGTGGAATCCCTGCCGCTGCGGTGGCGGTCAGAGCGTCCGGGCATCGTCAGTGTTGACCGCCACGGCGGTCTGGTGGCCCGTCAGCAGGGCGTGGCCCGCATCTCAGTCACCGTCAACGACCGTCGCGTAGACACCAACGAGGCCTACTGCATGGTAGACGTGCGTCCCGCACCCGCGCGCCACAACACCGCCCACTCCCCACAGCCAATCACTCAATCCACTGAATAACTATCATGAAAGCTAAACACTTTTTCTCCCTGACAGTCATCGCCGCTCTCATGCTGGCCGCATGCAGCAATCCGTCAAAAAATTCTCCTCAGCAGCAACAGGACCAGTCCGACTCCACTGGTGTATCACGCCTGCATGTATCGGGCACCGCGCTCGTAAATGAGTCCAACGACACCGTCGTGCTCACAGGGCCGTCATTCGGATGGCACTCCAAGTGGGGACGCTTCTACAACGCGGGCACAGTAAAGGCTCTCAAAGAAAAATGGGGCGCCAATATCACACGTGCCGCCATCGGCGCGCACGACAGCGGCGACTGCCTTGTCAACTACGACCAGGATTCGCTCAAGGCTCTCAATCTTGCCCGCGCAGTGATCGACGCCGCCATAGATAATGACATGTACGTGATCTGCGACTGGCACTCTCACGACAATACTCTGGACAATGCCAAGAGCTTCTTCACCGCCATTACCGACAAATACGGCGACTCCCCCAATATCATCTACGAGATATGGAACGAGCCCCAGGATGTGCCCTGGCAGGAGGTGAAGACCTACGCCGAAGAGCTGATACCCGTGATACGCGCCAAAGCGCCAAATGCGGTGATAATCGTGGGTACCCCCAAGTGGGACCAGGATGTCGACATCGCCGCCGAGGCGCCGGTCGACATGCCCAACCTCCTCTATGCCCTGCACTACTACGCAGCCTCGCATAAAGACTGGAACCGCGACAAGGCCCGCAAGGCCATCGACGCAGGTCTTCCGCTCATCATCTCGGAGTGCGGCTCGATGAGTCACACCGGCGACGGAGCCATCGATTACGACTCATGGAGCGAATGGATCGACTTCGCCAATGAAAACAAGCTGTCAGTGCTGATGTGGGACCTCGCCGACAAAAACGAGACCTGCTCGATGCTCACACCCGACGCCCCCGACAACGGCAGCGAATGGACCGACGCCCACCTGCGCGAATGGGCACGCCTGGCCATGAAGACCTCACAGGAGCGCAACGCCCGCTTCGCCATCAAATAACGCCTTCTCCACCATATCCTACATGGCGGCAGCCTCAGAACCCCCTGTTTTGACGCTGCCGCCATAATTAATCCATTCCGCATTTTTCAGCAATCCTTATCTGATCATTTGGTCTATTGGAAATTATTCCGTATTTTAGCAAAAAATTCCGAGTATGGGAAAACATGGCACTTTCATAAATTTGATGACCGATTCCGGTTTCAAACGTCTATATGGTACGGAGAAATTCAAGCCGGTGCTTATCAGACTGCTCAACGCTACTTTCGCCAGCGAGGGGCTGATAGTGGAAGATGTGACATACCATAATGTAGAAGCTCTTCCTGCAGGCCCTGACGGCAAAAAATGATATATGATGTGTATTGCAAGACCGTAGACGGCAACCAGCATTTTATTCTCGAGATGCAACAAGAGCATCATCTGAATCTCGAAAACCGTATCATGTATTACATGGCCAGGGCTCTTGAAAGACAGGGGAAGAAAGGCTCAAATTATGAATTCAGCCCAGTGTATGGTATATTTTTCGTTGACTTTCAGTTTATGCATCTCAGCAAAAGACTTATCCAGGATTTTACAATGAGGGAGAAAGAGACATACGAGCCTTTCTCGGATTTACTCAGGATCCTGATTGTGAGTCTCGGTGAAGTGAAAGAGAAATGGGAAGACTGTGCATCAGAATTCGAGCAAATAACCTATCTTATAAAAAACATGCATAAAATGGATACTAATTCTAAAGAATATAAAAGCAGTGAGTTTGACGAGATGTTTGAGGCCTCGAAAATGGACAACCTCGCAGCCGAGGAGATGGTATCCTACAACGAATCTCTGAAAGCCTACGAAGACCGCGTCCTCTATTATCAGAGTGCCTTCGAAAAAGGCGAGTCCAAAGGCCGGTTAGAAGAGAAGAAAGAGACGGCACGCAAAATGAAGATGGCAGGCTTTGATGACCGTGACATAAAGATGCTCACCGATCTCGCACCCGGCGAATACTGATACCCGGGTGCCGACAACATATTATCTTAGGGTGATAACTCATTATCGCCGGATAGCACGTCTGTACAGTATCATAATGGGCTGAGGAGAAATCATGTATTCCTATTAAGCCCCCATCATATAATCGGGGTGGTGCGGAAATAATCGACATCGATATGGCCTCCGGTAGCCCGGGTGGCGTAATTGAAGATCGCATATTTCGTGCCCATGAACATGCGTCTGTAGTCAAATCCCAGCTTCACCGGCTCACCGACAGGAATCCATGTCGTGCCGTCGAGACTGTAGGCGAATGTCGCGGTATCCTTTCCCCCGTCGAAATCCGCCATTACCTTAAGCCATATATCGTCCTGATCTATCGGGATACGGGCATACTCAGTCTCATCTGCCTCACGGATAGTGTGCGCGGGCTCGTCGAACACCGAGCAGAGCAGGCTCATCACCAGCTCCAGCCCGTCCGCCTCCTTGCTCAGATACAGCAGGCCGCTGTCGCTGTTGAAGGCGGCGAGACCCGCACGGTCGCCCGGCTTCATGCCCGAGACATCAATCTTCACCACCCCCTCGCAGGCCGGTCCGGTCATGCGCTGCGTGAGCGTATTGGGCGCCACATACAGGTTGTCGCACACGCGCGGCGTGCTCAGCCGCAGATAGCCCGGGCGCTCGCTCAGCGACCAGCAGTCGCATACAGGATTATGATTCCATTGCCATAACAGCGAGAGATCCGGCGAAGAGAAATCATCGCTGCCGCAGATGCCGTCGAGCGTCAGGTAAGGCAGCGTCGTATTGCTCGGCACATTGCCGTCACCGTCGCCCAGCATAGGCCAGCCGTCATCGCTCCACGTGCAGGGCATCAGACACGGCACACGTCCCACAGCCCCCCTGTCCTGAAACAGGAAGCCATACCAGTTGCCGTCCTTGTCATCAACTATGCAGCCCTGGCCCACTCCCTGGCCAGTCTCGAAATATGTCTCAAGGATCACCTTCTTTTCATACGGACCGGTAATCGAGTCGGCGCGGTAACATACCTCCCGCCTGGGATGGCCGTTGGAGATATCCCATGAGATCATCAGCAGATAATACCTGCCGTCAAGCTTTATCACCTGGCTCCCCTCCAGCAGCCCCTGCTCATCGGCATCGCGCTCGAAAAGCTGCATATCTATGCCGCCGTCGAGCGGGCCGCTAAGATCCGGTGACAGCTCGGTCAGATGTCCCGTGCCGTGGAATATATACACCCGCCCGTCATCGTCGAAAAACAGCGAGCCGTCATGATAGTGGGGCGGCCGCGACACAAGTGTCCACGGACCCTCGGCCTTGTCGGTAGAGTAGATGAATCCCTTGCCCGGCTCGCCGTTGGCAGTGAACCACACATAGAATTTACCGTCATGGTGGCGGATTGACGAGGCCCATTGTCCCTTGCCGTAGACAGTGCCGCCGAGCAGGTCGTAACGCGGCCCGTCTTTTATCTCCGGAAATACATAACTCACGATCTCCCAATGCTTCATGTCAGAAGAGCGCATTATCGGGGCTCCGGGCATAAGATGCATCGTGGTGGACACCATATAGAAGTCATCCCCCACCCTGCACACCGACATATCTGGCACATCGGCATATATGATGGGGTTGCGGTAGTCGACATCGCTGCCACCCGTAGCCGTGGCACTCACCGGCAGCTGCGTGCCCAATGCCGCTGCCATAGCCCATATCCTAATCTTCTTCATTATATTATATATCAGTAATATTATTTTTTCATATATCAATCACATACACGCCATACGTTAAGCACCACACCTCCGGGCATGCCTTCATCATCGGGTCTGCATACATACACCCCGTCATTGAGCCAGCCGTAACGACCGGACTCAGGGGCCTCGAACACCGGGGTTGTGAAGAAATACCATCCGTCGCCGGTATCCTTGATAAGGCCGCGGTTGCGCACATGTATCGTGACACCGTCGTCAGTGCGGATATTATACAGGGCCTCAAGATCAGTACGGCCCCGGCCGGGATGCACGAGTTGGAAGTCGGCACCCCCAGACAATACGGTGCCACTGATCCGTGGCCCGCTGAATGTCCCGCCGGTAATAGGAATGGTCACACGTGTACCGGCCGAAGAGGGCCCGGCAACCACAGCAGTATCGCAGCACACCCGCAGTTGCATCACGAAATCGAGGCGGGGTTTGGGTGCCGGAGTCTGTGATACACTCCACAGAGCCGGTGCAATCAGTATGGCCGTCAGTATTGTCCTTGTCCTCATGGTCTATTCAGGATCCTTCTTGTCCGTGAGCAATTTCGACTGTATCGTCAGCGCCTCAAGCATGCTGAGAGGCCGGTAGCAATTGTATATCTGCCTTACATCCACCGAGCGGCCGTCGCCGAGCTTGAAGGGCGTATTTCCATACCATTTGGCAAACGCCTTGATCTCATTTACATGTGTATCACACCAATGCGCATATTCATCAGGATAGCACGATCCGAATATGAAGTAATTATATGCGGCCCAATGTCCGGCATCAATAACCTGTTTCTGATACTCAAGCAGATACATCGAATTACCGTAAAGATTATCCGTTACCGAGTAATAAGTCTCCACCAGCCCCTTGCGTATATCCATCAGCTGCTGCACACTGCCCGTAAACGGTGTCTTCTCATCATACATCCGCTTCAACGGCAGCGAGATCGCCCCTTCGTAAATGCCAGGGAAAGCCAGATACGACTTCCTGCTCTCCTTGTCGACAGTCACATTTCTTGAGGGCACGAGTGTCACTTTCATGCCGTTTTCCTCATCAAAATTAAAATGTATGTTATCCTTCAGGCCGGCCAGCATCTTACGGGCCAGTTCGTTGTGCCGCTCCGTCTTGTCCGGAGCCAGCAGGATGGCGGTCTCACCGTAGACCAGACCCCATACGAGCAGATTGGTTGACGCCAGATAGAGATTGGCCGCCCTGTAATAATTGGATGCGAAATCAGGCATTACCACAATGCCCTGATTATAATTCTCCAGCGCCTTGTCAAATTCCTGCTTTACAAAATAGATATTACCGAGCTCAAGATACAGCAGTCCGCTGTCAGGAAAGCGCTTGAGGCCCTCTTCATATGTCTTCACAGCCTTGTCAGGTTTCCCGACACAATCGTAGGCATTACCCACCATCTGATAGGCGATGTCCCTGACACCCTTGTTATTGAGCACCGATTTACTGTACTTTATCACATCCTCATACCTCTCAAGCTGATACAGACAATACATACGCTCATACTGCACCAAAAAATTCTTAGGATACCTGTTCGCGAGGG
>CAZBWZ010000089.1:0-9606 GCA_964495725.1 uncultured Bacteroides sp. | reverse complement strand
GTCTGATGATGAACGCCAATTAGCTACACCAATACTTTGGCTGAATAGTTACTAACAATTATGATGATGAATATATTGAAGTCGTTTAAACTTATTACAAAATGTTAATTTGTGATAAGTTTAAACGACTTCATTATCAAGTTATGAAAATGCAGAATATTGGCAATTATCGGATACGAGTGGAACCTGATGAAAAATGAAGGAAGCCATGTCAATCAAAAGACATGGCCTCATTCCAATATTCGTTATGCAATACAATATTCGTTATGCATTTTCAGAGTGAGCGGTTAATTCATCTTGATCCGTAGTGGTCGTAGCCGGATTCTTTGGTAGTGCCCATTGAAGCAGTGCGAATCCTCCGAGACCGGCTAGAAGCGACCCGACTACAATACCGATCTTGGCATTCTTGAGAATTTCTGCCAGATGCAGGTATTCACCGTATGAAAGTGTGGCGATGAACAGTGATACGGTGAACCCGATACCTCCGAGGAGTGATACGGCTGCGATCATCTTCCAGTTACTGTTGGCAGGCATGGGTGCCAGGCCTGTCTTGACCGTGAGCCATGAGAAACAGAATATTCCGAGGAATTTTCCTACTACAAGTGCTACTATGATAGCCAGAGAGATTCCTGTAAAGATCGATGTGGGATTGGTGTCGAGCAAGAATATGCCGGCATTGGCGAATGCGAATAAAGGCAGTATCACGAAGTTGACGAGGGGATGTAGCGAGTCTTCAAGCTCTTGAAGCGGAGAGATAACTTTGTCAGAAGCTGACTCGATTTCCTTAAGCCAGTCCATCTGCTCGTGGGTGAGGATAGACTTGCGATTAAGAGTCTCATCGTCCTCATTACGGAAATTGGCAATACTGTTACGAATAGTCTTGATATATTTCTTAGGAGCGAACACCGGAGTCGCAGGAATGCAGAAGGCTACGAGCACACCGGCGATAGTGGGATGTATGCCTGAGTTGAGGAAAAGAAACCAGACGATAAGACCTATGCCTATGTAGAACATCTTGCTCTTTATAGACAGCCACGAGCCAAGCGTGAGCAAGCCCAGGAGGATGGCGGCCCAGAGTATCATCATGAGATTGATGTGCGATGAGTAGAATGCCGCTATTACAACGATACCACCAATATCATCCACAACAGCGAGTGTGGTGAGGAATATCTTCAGAGAGATGGGTACCCGGCTACCGAGCATCGCGAGCACGCCTAAAGAGAATGCAATATCCGTAGCCATCGGGATTGCTGCTCCGTCAGTATAGTCAGTGCCGTGAGTCATACAAAAATAAATGAGCACTGGTATTACCATACCTCCTATCGCCGCTACAATAGGCAGGAGGGCGTTGCGGAGCGATGAGAGCTCCCCGACGAGCACTTCACGTTTTATTTCAAGACCGATTGTAAAGAAGAATACTGCCATGAGCGCGTCATTTATGACCTCAAGCAATGTCATAGGATGGCCATCATGGCTGAATAAGTTGAAGTTGCCGAACTGTAGGCGGAGTTCGTGATCCCAAAAGTTGAAGTAGGCATTGTTGATACCCGGAATGTTAGCAACTATAAGGGCCAGCACTGTTGCTGCGATAAGGATGTTGCCGCCGGAGGCATGTCCGCGCAAAGCTTGCCGGGCGGCGTAAAATACCTTACCAGCAAATCCCCCGGCTTTATCGTTACTTTGTCTCATAATAGTGATAGTTGATGTAAATTAACAGCAGCCGACATGGCTGTTTATGTAATGTTAACAACTATCGGTAGCAATTAGTTTTCAACTTTTATGCCTGAGGGTATTACTGATTCCCGCAATTATCTCCCCACCGGGAGCACCAACGGTCGTACATCTGGGCTTCCTGTGGATTCTGTGCCGGATGCCAGAATCTGGTGCCTTGCAGATTGTCCGGCATGAACTGTTGTTTTACGAAATTTCCGGGATAGTCATGAGCATATTTATAATTTGTGCCGTATCCGAGATCTTTCATCAGCGATGTCGGAGCATTGCGGAGATGGAGGGGCACGGGTTGGTTGCCGGTCTGGTTGACAAGTTTGAGGGCGTCATTGATGGCCATGTAGGCAGAGTTGCTCTTAGGTGAGTTGGCAAGATATACGGTACATTCAGCCAAAGGGATACGTCCCTCGGGCATACCGATTTTCCGGATTGTATCGAAGCAGGCGTTGGCGAGAAGCAGCGCGTTAGGGTTAGCGAGTCCGATATCCTCGGCCGAGAGGATTACGAGGCGGCGTGCTATGAATTCCGGATCTTCGCCACCGGCAATCATTCTGGCCAGCCAGTAAATGGCTGCGTCAGGGTCACTGCCTCTTACGCTCTTGATAAATGCAGAGATGATATCGTAGTGCATTTCGCCACCTTTGTCGTAGGCCATCGGATTTTTTTGCAGACGGTCGGTGACATTCTTGTCATCTATTACGAGGGGTTGTCCGTGGGGTGTGGATTGTTCGAGCAGCTCGACAATATTGAGCAGCTTACGGGCATCTCCGCCTGCGTATCTGAACAGGGCGTCTGTAGACCGGATTTCTACCTGCCGCTTGGATATTATTTCGTCGTTCTCGATGGTGAGGTCGAGCAAACGTCTCAGATCAGACTCTTCGAGCGGCTTGAGAGTGTAGACCTGAGCTCGTGAGAGCAACGGGCGAATTACCTCAAAAGACGGGTTTTCAGTCGTCGCACCTATAAGTGTGACTATGCCGCTCTCTACTGCGCCCAACAGACTATCCTGTTGAGATTTGCTGAATCTGTGTATCTCATCAATAAAAAGAATGGGCCGACCTTTGCTGAACATGCTCGAAGACTCGCGTCGGCATTGGTCAAGCACCTCACGGACATCCTTCACCCCCGAGGTAACAGCTGAGAGCGTAAAAAATCTGTTGTGGGTGCTGTTGGCAATTATACGCGCTATCGTGGTCTTGCCTACACCGGGAGGGCCCCACAATATGAAAGAGGTTACCGATCCCTGTTCGATCATAAGCCGGAGTATACCGTTTTCACCCACAAGGTGCGATTGACCGACGTAATTGTCGAGCGAATCAGGACGCATACGTTCGGCAAGAGGTTTCAGCTCCATTACTACTGCATTACAGGATTAGTCAATCTTGCACCTCGCAGAAAATCTGAGGCAGCCATAGGCTTTTTACCCTGAGGCTGTAGAGTCAGTATCTCAAGACAGCCGTCACCAGTGGATACGCACAACCGGTTGCCTCCGGCCGATACTGTGCCTGCAGGTTTGCCATCACCCGGAAGCACATGCGATGTAAAAATTTTCAGAGACATTGAATTGTCTCCATCAATAAGATTGGTCCAGGCTGCAGGATAGGGAGAAAGACCGCGGATATGATTGTGAATGGATTCGGCCGATTTACTCCAATCAATACGGCAGTTATCCTTGAAAATCTTGGGTGCAGGTGACGGCTCGATACCTTCGGTCAGAGTATCCTGTAAGATTGGCTTAAGGTCACCCGCAATAATATGGCGGACAGTGTCAAGAGTCAAATCCGCTCCGAGCATCATGAGTTTGTCGTGTAGCGTGCCTAAATTATCCTCCGGTAGGATATCAATGCGTTCTTGCTGAATAATATCGCCAGTGTCAATCTCATGTTTCAAAAAGAATGTGGTCACTCCGGTCTCGGTGTCTCCGTTGATAATGGCCCAGTTGATGGGGGCTGCTCCACGATAGCGGGGCAGTAGCGAGGCATGGAGGTTAAATGTGCCTAACGGGGGCATCTGCCATACGACCTGAGGGAGCATCCTGAACGCGATGACTATGAACAGGTCAGCGTTGAGCTTGCGTAGCTCGTTTACAAAAGCCTCATCCTTGAGATTGACCGGCTGTAGCAGACGCAGATCATGCTCAAGAGCGAATTTCTTTACAGGCGATTGCAGCATTTTGTGACCACGGCCGGCAGGTTTGTCAGGCATGGTCACTACGCCTACAATATTATACTTTTCATCGTGTAGACGACGCAGACTCTCCACAGCAAAATCGGGTGTGCCGAGGAAAACTATTCTTAAATCTTCTTTAGTCATTGGTAGAAATTGTTATTGATTTATCCTGTAGAGCTTCTTTTTCAAGAGCTTCCCAAAGACGATCAGCCGGAACCGGAGCCTCGATATCGATAGGCTTGCCGGAGACAGGGTGTACAAACTGAATCCGCCGGGCCATGAGTGAGATACTGCCATCGGGGTTGCTGCGCTTGTCGCCGTATTTGAGATCACCCTTCACCGGACAACCAATCGATGAGAGCTGTACGCGTATCTGATGTTTGCGGCCGGTCATGAGGTTGACCTCCAGAAGATGATATCTGTCGGATGAGGCGATGAGAGAGTAGGCGAGACGAGCCTCCTTGGCACCCTGACGTGGAGTAAGTGAGGCGTAACTCTTATTGTTGCGCTCTGTTGTGGTGATGTAGTGAGTAAGAGTATCTTTATCTTTAGGAGGACGGTTGCGGGTGATTGCCCAGTATGTCTTATGTACATCACCGTTACGAAACATCTCGTTGAGGCGGGCGAGGGCTTTAGATGTTTTCGCAAATACAACAATTCCACCCACGGGTCGGTCAAGACGATGCACAACTCCGAGAAATACGTTGCCGGGTTTATTGTGGGTCTCCTTGATCCACTGTTTCACTATTTCCGAAAGTGGTGTGTCACCGGTCTTGTCACCTTGCACGATTTCTCCCGGGGCCTTGTTTACAATAATAATATGATTGTCTTCGTATAGTATCTGCATTAGTTAGTATTTGCCTGAATTATTAGTAATGCAAATTTACTAATTGGAATTGACTAATGAAAGTAAAAATCTTGAATATTTTCTGAGGGTGTATCCGTGTGTAAATAGAGGCGACCCTATTGGCCGCCTCTATCGTGATATCGTGAGTGTATTTACGCAATCTGATTATCAGTCGATGTTAGGATTGATTGAGTGCCACTGGTCAACGGGAGGAAGTACTCCGAGCTCGATAACCTCATCACGGAGTGTGCAGAGGTGCTTGTAGCTCTGCTCCAGCTCACCCTTCTCCTCAGGAGTACCCTCGACAACCTGATAGTGAACACCAGTCTTGTCGATAGTAGTCTCCATAGCCATCATGATGTGGTCAAAACCATCGGAATGCACGTATGTGCCGGCAGGCCAGCGGAAGGGCTTGCCACCCATAGCAGCTGCCATCATCTCGATAGATACGTAAGCAGGGCTCTGGAATGAGCTGCGGCCACGAAGCTTGATGATGTTGGCACCACCCTGTATAACCTTTGTCTTCATCTCGTCCCACTTGTCAGCGGGGAGAGCCTCGGTGCCGATGATTTCATTCAGAGGTTTGCCGTCAACCTTGGCGGTAGAAGCGAATACAGCCATCTGCTCGCCGTGGCCACCGTAAGTACGGGCGTTTTCGATCTTGTCGGGGGCTACACCGAAGTATTTAGAGAGCTCGCTACGCAGACGAGTGCTGTCAAGAGCGGCGAGTGTAGTAACCTGTGAGGGTTTGAGACCCGAGTAGAGCAGGGTGATGAGGCCGGTGATATCAGCAGGATTGAATATGACAACGATAAACTTGACATCGGGGCAGTAAGCCTTAACGTTCTTACCGAACTCCTCAGCGATGGCGGCATTACCTTTGAGGAGATCTTCGCGTGTCATGCCGGCTTTGCGGGCGGCGCCACCTGAAGATACGACATATTTAGCATCGGTAAGTGCCTCCTTGATGTCAGATGTGAAGGTGATGTTGACACCCTCAAAACCACAGTGGAAAAGCTCTTCGGCTACACCTTCGAGACCAGGAGCGTAGGGATCGTAGAGGCAGATATTCGGAGTGAGACCCATCATGATGGCGGTCTGGGCCATGTTTGAGCCAATCATACCGGCTGCACCTACAATAGTAAGTTTCTCGTTAGTTAAGAATTCCATTATTTGTGTATATTTTAGAAGTTTAATAAATATCAGAGATTGTATATCAGCATATATGCCTGATCAAGCATCAGACATATATGCACGTGTCAATATCAGATACCGAGGTCTTTCTTGATCTCCTCGACTTTCTTTTCTGCCTTTACTGTGAGGTCGTCGTACATATCAGCCGAAGGCAGTGTGTCGTGGATCTCAACGTAGAACTTGATCTTGG
This sequence comes from uncultured Bacteroides sp., assembly GCA_964495725.1. GTDB lineage: Bacteria > Bacteroidota > Bacteroidia > Bacteroidales > Muribaculaceae > CAG-873. The sequence goes on along the minus strand of CAZBWZ010000089.1, from coordinate 3,478 downwards.
GCTCTGTACCCGAAGGACGTACTGATACCTTAGTGCCATCAGCTGTAAACCACTGGAGTACATTGGATGTGACGGGCATATCCATTTTTTCGATTTTGCCTGTGGGTACATCGGTTACATTAAGGTCTGCGTAGTCCTTAATCGTGACGATCGGACTGCCGGCCAGGGTCTTGGGCGGGTTGGCACGGAAGTCACGCATCATCTGCTGAATCTCATCGGCGCCGGTCTTGCCTTTGCGTACTACAGAGATGCCACGCTCAAGAGAGAAGCCATTGTTGACATAGATCTCCTTAAGCATGGTGAGGTAGTCGATGTCGCGGTCTTTAGCCCAAGCTGCGATCTCAGCCATGAGTGAGACGGCGGATACGGCGTCCTTGTCACGTACAAAATCTTCAGCGAGGAATCCGTAGCTCTCCTCGCCACCGCCTATGTATCTCTCTTTGCCTTCGAGGTCGCGGATGACAGCTGCTATCCATTTGAAACCTGTATAGCAGTCGTACATCTTGACATTATTGTTGTCAGCGATGGCTTTGATTGTCTCAGTGGTAACAATAGTCTTCACGATAAATTCGTTGCCGAGCAGGCGTCCGAGCTCACGGTTGCGCACCAGTATGTAGTTGAGGAGGATCATTACGATCTGGTTGCCATTGAGGAGCTGATATTCACCGTTTTGCAGACGCACTACACAACCGATACGGTCGGCATCGGGGTCTGATGCGAAGATGACATCGGCGTTGACTTCCTTAGCCTTGGCAATTGCCATAGCCATAGCCGACGGCACCTCGGGATTGGGAGACTCGACAGTGGGGAAATCACCTGACGGAATATCCTGCTCAGGCACATGGATGATGTTGGTGAATCCGTAATTGCGCAGAGACTCCGGAATGAGGTTGACACCAGTACCGTGTATAGGTGTATATACAATCTTAAGATCGGCGTGACGCTTGATTACCTCGGGATCAAGAGATAGAGCCTTGATATTTGACAGGTAGATATCGTCGATGTCTTTGCCAATGATCTGTATCTTTGATTTATCACCCTGGAATTTAACCTCAGAGACATCTTTGATGCGGTTGACGTGATCGATAATATTTGTGTCGTGGGGTGCGATTATCTGAGCACCGTCGGCCCAGTAGGCTTTGTATCCGTTATATTCCTTGGGATTGTGAGATGCAGTGATATTCACACCGCTCTGGCAACCAAGCTGACGGATAGCGAAAGAGAGCTCCGGGGTGGGGCGGAAGCTGTCAAAGAGATATACTTTGATGCCGTTGGCAGAGAAGATATCAGCTACGGTCTCTGCGAATAGACGTGAATTGTTGCGTACGTCGTGACCTACTACTACAGAAATTTCGGGAAGATCGGCAAAAGCCTCTTTAAGATAGTTGGCGAGGCCCTGTGTGGCAGCACCTACAGTGTAGATATTCATGCGGTTGGAGCCCGCACCCATGATACCGCGCAGACCACCGGTACCGAATTCGAGGTCTCTGTAGAAGGCATCGATAAGATCAGTCTTGTCTTCGGCCTCGAGCATGCGTTTTACTTCAGCGCGTGTATTTTCGTCATAGCTGTCGCTCAGCCATGTTTTTGCGCGCTCGGTAACTTGATTTAAGAGTTCGTTGTTTTGTTCCATGATTTTGAAACTGATATATGTTATTAGGATATTTCTGTTAAAATTGTTAATAGCAAAGTTAATGCTAATATATAAAATATACAACAGGAATATGAAAAAGTTTTTTGTTAGAGTGTCAGATTTATCAAAATTAACCGCACAGACATATGTTTAACCTTTATTGATACAAAAAAGCCCCGGACATATCCTTAAGGGATTGCCGGGGCGATAATAGATTCATCGCGTATAATTAATGTAATATCGACACGAAATAATAGACGATAAAAGTAACAGGAGCCACGAACAAGAGCGAATCGATACGGTCGAGGATTCCGCCATGCCCGGGTATGATATTACCTGAATCCTTGACTTTGACAGTGCGCTTGATAAGGGATTCGAAAAGATCTCCCCATGTGGCGAAGATGCAAACCAGGACGCCCAGCAGAATCCAGTGAAGGGTGGTAAACGGAGATATGTCGGCAGTGAAGCTGACGATGATACCGCAAAGCACACAGCACAGGAGTCCGCCATAGAAACCTTCCCATGACTTTTTGGGTGAAAGCCTCTCGCAGAGTTTTTTCTTGCCGAATCTGGATCCGAAGATAAAGGCACCTGTGTCGTTGAGCCAAATCATGACAAACATTACGAGCACGAGCCATGATGTATTATATATATCATAGATATATAGAAGGTTGAGTGTAAGCAACGGCAGACCTATATACATTATTCCCATCACGGATTTCATGCACTCGCGTAACGATGTCGATCTTTTGTCGAATAGGGCGAGGACACAGCGTGTGAGCATGTAGGCAGAAAAGACAGCCATTGTGGCAAGGAGACCGTATCCCAGATTAAATACAATCGCGGGGACCGAAGTGATGATCATGGCACCTGCGATATCAACTGCAAATATGGCGGTGGATTTGTCGCCGATCGGCTCATTGATGTGTGCCATCTGACTGAATTCAGCCATAGCCAGACAGGCAAAAACGGATGTCAAAAGTACAAAAGCTACTGAGCCGGATATTATCGCTCCGACAATTACAAGAATGTAGAGAAATCCTGAGATAGCTCTTAATGTGATGTTACTCATGGTTATAAGCGTTAAGAATCAGGAGAAAAGAATGCTTTCTTCGCACATCTCGGCATATTCAGCCCAGTCAGGGTCATTCTCTGCCTTAATTTCGAGGGGGAGCAGAGGGAGGTGAGCGAGAGCTTGATTTAGTTTTTTATTGAATATATTGACAGAAAGGGTGTATAACACGATGGTACGGATTCCGGCACCCGTATATATTCCCGTGATTACAGCCACAGGATCCTTGTCGAATGTCTCTCTGAGTGGCTCGAGCACTTCATCTATTAGGTTTGCACCATCTGTAGTGGGTAATCCGTCAGGTTTGTGGTCGTACGGCATGGCAATCTCAATACGGATACTGTATTTGGGATTATTCCGGAACTTTTCAATATCACCCCGACCGGTCACAAGAATGGTAAATCCGTTGTCATCTGTGAGTGGAGATGTCCACCAGGTCTGTTCTGCCATGTTGAGAAAAATTAATCAATAAAAGGCTATCCGTTGCCGGGGTATAAGCCGAGTTATGTGGTGCAGGCACTTTCCGGTAAGGAGTTGCCTGGCGCCGCCCGTCATTTATCTAAGCAGTCTACCCTCCGGCGGTGGGCGAGCAACCCACAAAAGCCGGTTTATTTGACCTTGCAACTCGTAAGGTGTGCGGCACGCCATATCGCTGTGGCGCCCGGTGGGCTCTTACCCCACCTTTTCACCCTTGCCGCATGATAGCGGCGGTTATTTTCTGTCACACTACTCTGACGTTACCGCCAGCTCGCATTTCGGGAGTACGATGCTCT
>CAZBWZ010000088.1:0-9638 GCA_964495725.1 uncultured Bacteroides sp. | reverse complement strand
TTTGCCGACATGAAAAAAGACCACTTCATGCTATGGAGCCTGCTGGCTGTCTCTTTCCTGATATTCCTCGGATTGTCGATGTGCGATGACATACATATCGGCTCATGGCACCTGAAATCATCGGGCATGGCCGATTCTCTGCTCGCATCGAATCACAAGATAGAGCTCCCCGGCGACACCGTCGTGATGGTGGCCGCCGATACCGTACCCGTCGCCGCCGAGCCCGACACGTTGCCAAAGGTAGTGCTGTTCATCGGAGACTCCATGGTAGAGTGTCTCGGACCGCGCATGGCTGCATATTGCGAGGCTTCGGGCCACACGCTCTACAATGTGATATGGTACAGCTCAGGCACCGAGCGGTACGCCAACGCCCGCCTCATCACAAAATACATCGAGCAGCTCCACCCCGATTTCATTTTCATCACACTCGGCGGCAATGAATTATTCATCAAAGACATCATACATAAGCGCGACGGATACGTAAAGTCAATTCTTGACGAGATAGGCGACATACCATACCTATGGATCGGTCCGCCAAACTGGAAACCCGACACCGGCATCAACGAGCTCATAGCCAAAAACGTGAAGCCCGGATGTATGTTTGTGAGCAACGGCATCAAGCTCGGACGAAAGAAAGACGGTGCCCACCCCGACGCACCCTCGTCGATAATCTGGATGGACAGCATCGCCTCATGGATGCCCGGGCATTCGCGCTACAAGCTCATGCTCCGCACCCCCGAGAAAAAGACAGCCCGTGCCGCCAAGCAATACCTCCATCAGCCCGGCGACAACCCCTGATCACCCATACAATCATCCTTACTCTCGGCATGACATCTACAATATCTGATATCCTACACAACATCGGGCGGATGCTCACCTACACACCCGATGCCCCCATGATATTCTCCAGCGCCACTTTCTGGGTCCTGTTTCTTATCTTCATACCCATATTCGCCATCCTGCGCCGCCGCCTGACACAGATGCTGGTGTTTGTGGTGATATTCAGCCTCTTTTTCTACTACAAATCCAGCGGATGGTTTGTGTTGCTGCTTGCCCTCACATCTGTGGCCGACTGGCTGCTGTCGCGGGCGATAGTCGCCACCGATGACAAGTCGCTGCGCCGTATCTACCTGTGTGTGTCGCTATGCCTGTCGATGGGCATACTCGCATATTTCAAATACGCCAATTTCTTTCTCTGGAACTGGAACATGATGGTGCAGGGCAATTTCCAGCCTCTCGACATAGTGCTTCCCGTAGGAATATCGTTCTACACCTTCCAGTCGGCCAGCTACATAATCGATGTATATAAAGGCACCGTCAAGCCCACCGGGACATGGCTCGAATATGCCTTCTACCTATCATTCTTCCCGGCTCTCGTGGCCGGCCCCATAGTCAGGGCCGATTACTTCCTGCCGCAGATACGAACCAACCGCCGTCCGCCCTTGGGAGAGATGTACGCCGGTCTCTGGCTCATACTCATAGGTGTGCTCAAGAAGGCCCTCATCGCCGACTACATATCCCAATACAACGACCTTATCTTTGTCAATGCCGGCGATTACTCCGGCTTCGAGACGCTCATGGGCGCCATCGGATATCTCATGCAGATCTACTGCGACTTCTCGGGCTACAGCGACATGGCCATCGGCATAGCCATGATAATGGGATTCCGTCTGGCCCAGAACTTCAACTTCCCCTACAAATCCAAAAACGTGAGCGAATTCTGGCGACGCTGGCATATATCCCTGTCCTCATGGATCCGTGACTACATCTACATCCCTCTCGGAGGCAACCGCAAGGGCACATTCCGCACCTACCTCAACAACCTCATCACCATGCTTGCCGCCGGTCTCTGGCACGGAGCCGGATGGAAATTCATATTCTGGGGCGGACTCCACGGCCTGGCCCTGGTGGTACACAAGGCGTGCCGCCCGTGGCTCGGACGCATCCCCGACACATGGCCCGTCAAGGCCGTGTCGTGGCTGCTCACCACCACATTCGTGATGTTCACCTTCATCTACTTCAGAGCCGAGAACGCCACCGATGCACTTCTCATCATCAAGCGCATATTCACCGACTTCTCGCTGGCCTACGCCGTGCCGTTCGTCAAGGTGAGATACGTATGGGTGATAATGATGTCGGTCATCATCCTCGCCCACTCGCTGCCCACCGCATGGTTCGACAGGGCGGGCACCTGGTTTGTGCGCTCGCCGTGGCTCGCCAAGCTATGCGTCTTCCTCATCGTGGTGCAGCTGGTGATCGAGTTCCGCAGCTCCGACGTGATGCCATTCATCTACTTCCAATTCTGATACCTATCCATATAATAAATAAAGCCGGAGACTGATATCTCCGGCTTTATTTTTTCATCTGTGTCAATTTCATAAACACATCACAGGTTTAGGATATCCTCGGCTGATAATCCGGTGATATTGGAAATGTAATCAATGTCGCTTCCGCCATCCTTCATTTTGCGTGCCATTTCTTCCAATGCATTCATACGACCTTTCTCCATGCCTTCGACAATACCTTCAGCTCTACCTTCTTCAAAGCGGTAATCCAAGCCGGCTTGATATGAACGCAGTCTCGAAAGAGACTGACTATAGAGCACGGCATCTTCAGCGCACATATTTCCACTTGCGGCAGCATCGAAAAATTCACTAAATTCCCCTTGGGTATAAGGTTTTGAGTTCTTATCCATCATATCCATGTTTTTAATGAGATATAGCACTTTCTGAAGCTCGGTCTCGCAGTCATCCCACTGCTCAGGCACTTGCTTCAATGAATAAAACAACATCCTCAGCTTTTTTGTCAGCGACTCACCGGTGTTTTTTTCCCGCAACTCGAACTCCTGCACAAGACGGCGCGTGAGATGTGGAAAATCAAAGTCGGTGACAGCGATAAGGATTACAGGATCCATATCATAGTTCCAGCCTGACACTCCCTGCTCGGCAACCATCTTCGATGCATAGTAGGCCATGCGATCCTCAAAGGGCGGCTCATATACATTCTGCATCTCAAGTATGATGTGGTGAGTCACCTCCTCATCTGTCTTGCTGACATATCGCGGTTTGAAAGAGGATTCTTCCTGCGGTGTTTTCATGGTAAAGTACACGTCATATACGATACGCTTGCCATCGGCATCATTGGAGAGTACCTCTTTGTCGTGGTATTCCACCTTATGAGGCTCCACCCTCTGGATATTGATTTCATCGCCGAGGGCGGCATTAAGAAAGCGGATCAGGGCAGGTTTGAATTCCTCGGTGCCGAAAGTGCGCTTAAACCCGTAGTCTGACTGCAGGTTGATAAAGGGTGTAGGGATATTATTAGTTGGTTTCTTAGACATTTACCAGGATATCAGCTTATTGTTAGGTATCAACTTGTTTGCAAATATAACATAATCCTGTCACTTTAGCAAAAAAAAGGATTATTACTATGTCAGTTATGGCTATATCATTTAAAATCGCTTTGCTGATGCTGAAATACGAGTTTTTTTGCGATGAGTCCCAAATATGTTTAATAAAGGTCTTATCCTGGATAGTGTTTTAATGAAGTCGTTTAAACTTATTACAAATTAACATTTCGAGATTATTTACAAGGTGATTTTGAGCTTTTTGAGGAAGCGATGCCCTTCATCTACTTCCAATTCTGATACCTTTAAGTATAAAAAAATAAAGCCGGAGGCATTAGTCTCCGGCTTTATTTTTTATATGGATTCGTGAATCAATTACGCCAGCGCGGGTCACCGATATTCTTCTCGGTGATGATGGCCGGAGTGTACTTATATTTCAATGCCTCGTAGATATTATCCGGAGCCGCGTGGTCATACGGGCTGGGAACTGCCGGATCGTGAGACACGTAAGGCGGATTGGGATTGGTGAAGAGGTCTGTAGCCTTCAGCGCCGTGTCACCGTCCTTGAGGGCTTTCACCTTCAGATCATCCATATTGCCTGACACAGGAGCGCCGAACATGCCGAACGAGTTTCTGGTGGCAGAGAACGCACCACCGGTAAAGATACCGTCATCCTGCATGTGCTCGGGACGGCAGCCCACCGAGTAGTTGTCGGCGATATCGTATGTAAGTATGCCCCTGCCATTTACAGTACGTATATCCGAGCCGCCCATATTAAGACTACGCTGGTCGGCATCGTCTGCGGCAAGCACCAACAGATTACGCTTCACTGAAAAATACGAGTCGTTAGGCACAAAGCGCAGATCGATCAGATAACGTCCCGTGGCCCTTGTTGAGAAATTGACAAATGTATTGTTCTCTATGGTGATATTCCATTTTATATCATCCTCCCATGGGAGATCCTTGCCATTGTCAGTGATCAGGCATGTACGCGGGCTATCATATATGGTGTTGTTGGTAAACTTGAAATTCTTGTAGAGATTTGACAAGGCATTCGCGCCGTCACCTGCAATCCATGCGTAGCCGCGGCCGTTATTGTCATAGTAGCCGCAGTTGTAGAAGAGACATCCGTCAATCGTGAATTCATCGAATTTTTTATAACAGCTGCCTTGTACGCGGACAAATCCCCTGATGAATCCGGTGAATGTGCAATTACTCATCTCCAGCTTCTCAACCTCCACACTACCGCAATTACTATACATATTCAGGAAATAATTCCCGGTAGCATATGCGGTACCATAGTTTTTCGCAATCGGCACATCAAAGTCAATGTTTCTGAATACGAAACCCTCAAGATAAGACTCGGTATTTGCCGGCTGATCAAACATGAATTGATAGCAGGATTCACCTTCCAGCTCGCTCATCAATACCTTGGCACGCTTGCCCTGGGCTACATCTTCTGGCAATGTCTCTATAGTCATGCCCTTGGTAAGGAAAGCGTTTGAGTTGAATCTATATGTCTTGTCCCCGCTAAGGTAAAACACCTGACCTTCTACCTGCGTTGGATCCGCACCATACGCATTGATGACATCAGAGAGAATCTCATCCTCCACCAATATCGGGGCACCGGGGGTGCCTTTGGTGCGCACTTTGACTGTATTGTAACGGGCGTCAGGCTTTACAGGAATATGATCATTGACAATATCAACGATATATTCTGTATTCTCCTGCAGCCCTGTCACATTGACATATCCGTTGGCTATGTCCTCGGGTGTGAGCATATAGTGGATGTATGCCTCCGGCACCTCTGCCTCATTTGACCTCAGCTCAAGCGCGGTCACCACAAAGTTGTTATCTGCATCCACCTCAAAATCCTTGTAAAGATATTCGTCGTATCCGCTGCATTTGAGGTTGAAATTCACCGTGAAACCATCTTTAGTACGATTATTCACGCTGACTACATCCGGCACTATAGTTCGTTCCAAGGAATATACGTTCACATATTCATTAGGATCGAATGCATCGGTTCGTCCACTCCAGTCTGAATGAAATTCCTCACTTCCTGATGGATGAAGGGCTCTTACCGAAAGCTGATAGCCTGTGCCATATTCCACATCATTAATCTCTATTGAGGTCATGCCGGTTGGAACGGTGAAAGTTTCTGCACGGTCACTCATTTTCACTTCATATCCGGATGCCCCCTCTATCTCAGTCCAGCTTATACCTACATTAAGACCTGTCGATGATGTAGCGGTAATACCGGGTGAAGGCAGCTTTCTGCTGTCTCGATATATGAAGTAAACCTTATTGAACGAAAACAGAGAGTACATTCTACTGATTTGACGCAGATTGCCATGGATGTAGCAATAGTACGGGAGCCAGGATTCTTTATTTATATGGATGTCCCAACCACCGATGTTTGAGACCGTAATTTCATTGCTATGGTAGAAACTACCATCCACATATCCGTCGAGTACGAGCTTATCAGCCACCTGCTCCTGGGCAAACGCAGACATTGCTGTCATTGCGGCTGCCATCATTGTTATCGTGCGTGCTTTCATTTCTTCGTGATTTTTAAGGTTGCATTTTTAGAAGATATCACGTACACGCCGGGAGCGACTCCGGCCAGCGACACCACGGTGGCGCCCCCTTGCTGGGTCTTCTCTACATTGACCATACGGCCGTTAACATCAAAGACATATACCTCTGATGCCTCAGCTCCGCTCACACTCACAAGGCCGCCCCCAAGCACGTTGATCACCGGCTTACTGTCTGCCTTTATATCAGCGATACCTGTGACGCTACGTTCCTCGAAATAAAAATTGTCGACAGCGGTGACATCGTATGTGTATACCGCCGGATCAGCACCGGTCTGTGGCAATGTGACGGTGAGTGAGGTCGGCGTGGTGTTAAGAGTAGGCCTGTTTGCATCATCGTACCCGTCCTCCAAGTTGATGTAAGCAGTCGTGCCGTTGGTGAAATTGATGCATAAATGCAACTGCAGGGTCTCCTCAGCATGCATCACACCCGCAATCGCCATCAGTGCACCTGCTACGATCGGTTTGATTAGATTCATAAGCGTTGAATGTTAAAGTTATAGATTATTTCTCTGTAATTAACAGAATTATTCTCAAAGTTAATTAAAAAATTACCCCCCCCGAAAATTTAACACTCATTAAGTATAATTAACATACAGCGCCCCATGGTGAGGGTCACCATGAGGCGCTGTATGTTATGGGAATAAAGGTCAGTTGTCGATTTTGTCAACTTCGAGCGGCTCGTTGATGATCTCGTGCCATGGCAGACCCTGCTTGGCGAGTTCGGCGAGGAACGGATCCGGGTCAAATTCCTCGACATTATGCACGCCGGGGTTCACCCACTTGCCGGTGAGGAACATCATGGCTCCGGTCATGGCCGGCACACCTGTGGTGTAGCTCACGGCCTGCATCCCGGTCTCCTTGTATGCCTCCTCATGCGAGCAGTTGTTATATATATAATATGTGAGGGGCTTGCCTTCCTTATCGAGGCCCGAAATGCGGCAGCCGATCGAGGTCTCGCCGTGATAGTTCTTGCCCAGGTCCTGCGGATTGGGCAGCACAGCCTTGAGGAACTGCAGAGGCACGATCTTCACGCCATTATAGTCGATCTCATCGATACGCGCCATGCCGATATCCTGTATCACGCGCAGATGGGTGAGATACTCCTGTCCGAAAGTCATCCAGAAACGCGCGCGGCGTATCGTGGGATAGTTGAGCACCAGCGACTCCAGCTCCTCGTGGTATAGCAGATACGAGTCACGGCCCCCGATATTGGGGTAAGTAAGCTCGGTATGCACCTCCAACGGGCCGGTGGTGATCCACTCGCCGTCCTTGTAATAGCGGCCGGGCTGGGTGATCTCACGTATATTGATCTCAGGATTGAAATTGGTGGCGAATGCCTTGCCGTGATTGCCGGCATTGCAGTCCACGATGTCGAGATACTGCATCTCGCTGAAATAATGCTTGGCGGCGTAGGCCGTGAACACGCCCGACACGCCCGGGTCGAATCCGCAACCGAGGATAGCCGTCAATCCGGCCTTCTCGAAGCGCTCGCGATACGCCCACTGCCATGAGTACTCAAAATGCGCCACATCCTTGGGCTCATAGTTGGCGGTGTCGAGATAATTCACGCCACACTCCAGACACGCATCCATGATGGTGAGATCCTGATACGGCAGGGCCACATTGATCACCATGTCGGGCTTATGCTTCTTGAACAGGGCCACCAGCTCAGGCACATTGTCGGCATCCACCTGATCGGTGGTGATATTGGGGGCGCCGATGACCTTGGCCAGGGCGTCACATTTCGCACGGTTGCGCGATGCAATCACAATCTCGTTGAATACATCGGGATTCTGGGCGCACTTATGGGCCACTACCGAGCCCACGCCTCCTGCGCCGATGATTATTACTTTACTCATTTCTGTAATATATGTTTGTTACTTATTTACTACTGTTGCCGCTCCTTTACGCCGGCGCAGCATTATCGACACAAAGGTAAAGATGCCTAAGAATATGTTGAGCAGAGTGCTGGTGCCCAGCACCACGTTGGCAAAGGCCCCGGCATCCACCATCCCCACTCCATACATCATCAGCACGAACATCACGGCCCACTGCCACGGGCCTATGCCTCCGTTTGACGGCACGCTCATCGACAGGCTCGACAGCGTGAAGGCCAGCAGGGCCACCACCCCGCCATTGTCGGCAAGCACCGCGCGTGTAAACGGAAATGCGTAGAACGCCACATAGAGCTGCATGAAATAGCAGCCCCATATCATGCCGGTGAACAGCAGCCAGCGCATCTTGCCCGGCATCGTGCCTATCGACGCGAAGCCCTTCCATAAATTCTTCATGAAGGTCTGCACCTTGCCCAAGGCCGAGTCGGCGGATGTGCGCCATGTCAGCAGACGCCATACCAAATATATCAGCACCGCCACGAGCATCCACGGCCACGGAGAGGTCAATATGTCCATGACGTTACGATAAGTCTCCTCATTCTGCGACAGATAGCTCACTATCGTCTTTGAGGCGAGCACAAATGACAGCAGCAATAGCAACAGGGCCACCACCACATCGGCAAGCCGCTCGGCCACCATCGACCCGAATACCTTGGAGAACGATGCCCGTCCGCACTGGGCGATATATCCCGTGCGCCATATCTCGCCGAGCCTCGGGAACACGAGATTCACGGCATAAGTGCCGAATACGCTCAGCACCAGTTCAAACAATGTGGGCCTGATGTCAAGGGCGTTGAGCTGTATCTGCCACCTCAGCGCCCTGAATACATGAGAGAATACACTTATCAGCAGGGTAAGACATATCCACTTGAAATCACAGTCGCGGCGTATCACGGCTATCATCTCACCAAAATCTATGTTACGGAACATCACCCAGCACAGCCCCACAGACACCACTGCGGGGATGACATACTTCATTATACCTGTGACGAGTCTTTTGCTGCCGCCCTTATCCTGCATCTGTATCTTCAATTGCATCTATAGGATAATCCTACAGCATACTTATCGTAATAAACGGAGCCACTATCAGCGAAGTCACGATAGCGATCATTATCCACCATGCCGTAGCCTCCGACATACGCTTGGCTCCTGCAAAGTCATAATTGCTGTTACGGCGCCCGGTTGCGGCGGCCGTGAATATGGCGATAATGGCCAACGGATTACAGCACAGTATAGTGACAAGTATGGCTATCACCATATAAGTAGGTGCTTTCTCACCCTCGGGCGCGCCCTGATAAGGCTGCTGATACGCCTGCTGATATGGTTGTCCGTAAGGCTGCTGATACAGCTGCTGATATGAAGGCCATTGTGCCTGGGGCCGCTGCATGGGCTCTGCCTGCTCAGGCTCAGGCTCTTGCTCCGGCTGTGACGGCTCCGGCTCTTGATGTGCTTGCTCCGGCTCTGCTTGCTGTGGCTGATGCTGCTCCGCCGGCTCATTCACCACCGATACATCAGGCTCGGACGCAACCGGCTCGGTTGCTTGCTCAGACTGTCCGGCCACCTCGGCCTCCACCGATTCAGGCTCGGCAGTGACGATGGTCGTCACTTCTGGCTCGGGAGTGGTCACCGGCTCCACGCTCACCTTAGGCGCCTGCGCCTGCATAAGCAGCCTGGCCACCTCCGGAGCCTGAGCGGCCGCCTTCCAGTAGTCAAGTCCCTCATACCACACAGGTGTATCAGGGTTAATACGATTTAATGGCAGCTCCTCAAGCTGATACGGGCCTTCCTGTATGCCGT
>CAZBWZ010000087.1:0-9705 GCA_964495725.1 uncultured Bacteroides sp. | reverse complement strand
ACGCCGCAAAACGGCGCGGCACCCCTGTCGCCCACCTTCTTCCCCCCTCTCATCCGCAATTGAGTATGCACACCGCATAGGTGGGGCGAGGCATGTCGCTTTCGTGGGGCGAGGCACGCTTTGTGGGGGCGAGGTGACCTGAGTAGGTGGGGGGTGGGTGTGCACCGGCGTTTTGCGCCGGCGTCAGATGGGGCGGTGTCGGTAATCTTTTTCTGCTTGATATCCCGGATAAGATGGCGGTGGTGGTACATCGGGCCGATACCGATGCGGATTTCGAGAGAAAGAGGAATGAGCGGCTCAATTTCGGGGAAGGGGGCGGCGTGCTGGTGAGCGCTGCAATAGCTCCGAGGGAGAAACAAGTGATGCACGAGGCTATCGACCGTGGCTACAGCATCATTATCGTAAGGAATGAGGGCATGGGCAATTTCTACAAACCCGCGGGTGAAGCCTTCGATGCCTGCGCCTCGGGGCAATTGCTGCAAGTGACACCCTTCCCTGATAACTTTAGCAGAGAGAATATCACCCGCAGAGAGTGTCTTTTCCTTAATGATTTCGCGGCAGAGATAGCTGATATGAACTCCCGGCAATCGATCGCATCGCTATTTCATGGCATTTCTACCTGAAACGACAGACCCCGTCAGTGATGTGACGGGATCTGTCGTTTTATGCGGGTGGAGATGTTACCAGCCGGTACCGTAGGCCGAGCCGCGGCCGATGGTGTTGCTGGGACGGCTTACTTTGGGCTCCCAGTACTCGGGTTTGTCGCGACCATCCCCTTTCATTGTTGTGGTCTTCTTGAATTTCAATTTCTTGCGAGCATCACCGAGGATGGAGAAGAATTCCTTGGCTCGGTCGGGTGTGGCATTGCATGTCAAGCACCACAGACGCTTGCCGTCGGCATCGAATTTGCGTATCACTATCTGCGTGAAATCGTCTTGTGATGTGTCGACAAAACGGCTGAACACATAGTAGCTCTGGAGTCGGTCTGACTTGTCGAATGTGTAGAGGAAAAATATATCCCGCTCGACAAATTTGTCGGTCTTAACAGCCGGATCCTCACGGTATTTCGATCCGCTGATCCATACCGTATCTACAAGCGATGCCTTCACATCGGCCTCCTTGTCGGGAAGTATCATGAGGCGGAGTATCTTGTAATCGTCCTTATCAGTGGTAAGCGAAAGCTCCATCCACGCGTTATTCACCGACTTGCCGCCTGTATCCGACTTGAAGTCGCCGACTGACCGGTAGTCCTGTGCCATGATTCCCATGGCTGAGAGAAGTGTCAGGATTGTCAATAGTATTCTCATAAGCATTCAGTTTTTGGATTAGACAATCTTAGTTAATTGAAACTCTATACTGCAAATATATTTATATTTGGATAATATACAAAATTATGGGCGAAAAAAAATTCCGCCGCTGACCTGAAATCAGCGGCGGAATCTGTATCTCGGTAATCCGTGACGGGATTATTCGTAAGCTGAGATGTCGATGGTAGAGATGTTGTCAAGAGTCGGAATCTTGAAGCCTGTCGAATTCCATGACTCCACGATCACCTTCTGACCGCCTGTGAGGCCCTCTACCGTGGAGCTGCCCTCGTATGATGAAGACTTTGAGGGAGTGGACACTGTGCCGAACACACCGTCGCCCTCAAGCTCGGGAGTTGCGACAGCCGAGCCGGAAGCGGTGATCTCGATGCTGCCGTAGCCGTCGAATTTCACATCGTTGTCGGTAACGACATTGAGAGATATCGTCTCGGTCTTAGTGGGGTCGAACTCAAGTCCGTTGTTGGTGAGAGCCAGACGGAAGATATACTGCCATCCCTGCTTTACCTCCACCTCGGGAATGAGGGCCGTATACTCCTTACCGTCGACAACAGCGGTGAGAGTGACATCGCCGGTCTTGGTATTGAACGGGAGTGCCCAGATACCCGGGATCTCTGTCTTGAAGCCGGTAGACTCCAGCTTGAGGCCTACCTCCTTGGTGATGGTGTTGCCCGCGCCGGCAAGTGATGTGATCTCACCGCTGGTGGCATCCATGCTACCTGAGGTGTAGAATATCTCACCGTTGACCGAGAGAGAATTCAGTGTGCCGGCACCGCTGTAGTTGATTGCAGCGATATTGAACGACAGCAGCGAGAGGGCATGCTTCATCGTGAGCTTGACCGCGGGTGATGTCTTGGAGGCAGCCACGAACGAGCCGGAGTACATGAGGTCAACCTGATTGGAGAGATTCACAGGAATCTTCTTGAGATCGGTGAACGAAGCGTCGGCAGGCGACACAGCGTAGATATAAGCTGTGGGCTGTTCGTCGCTGAGCACCACCTTAGGTGCCAGTGTCCAGTTAGAGCCGTTGTTGGTGGCCACCACATCGTCGACGATGTTAGCCGATGTAGCCAGACGACCTGACTTGGCGAAGATTGTCATCTTGTCATTGGTCTGGAATTCAAGCACGGCTTTCTTGGTCTGGATGGCGGCTGTAGAGATGGTGACTTCCGCACCCTCGACACCCGGGTTGACAGGCTCAACGGGCTCTTTCACGTCATTGTCGCTACAGGCAGACATTGTCACTGCCAGCAGGCCGCTCATTATTGCAATATATTTAGTTTTCATTATGTTCTGTCTGGTTTGGAATGATTGTGAATGATGGATTTTTATTTCACGAGGTCAAAGGTGTGTGTAGCGCCGCCCACAGTTATTTCCACAGTATTGTGTCCGTCGGTGAGCTGGTTGCGTGAGAATGTGAACTCAGGCACGGTAGAGATCTCGCCTGACACGATGGTAGCGCCCTGGGCGTTTTTCACTGTGTACTTAGCGCCGTATTTGGTGTGTACGGTGAATGTCTTGGTAGCGCGGTCGTAAGCGATGAACGATTTCTTCTGTATGCTCTGGGGCTTCTCCACCTCGATGTTGAAGCCCTGCGAGAGCTTGTCGGAAGAATCATTCTTCATCTCCACCACCACTCGCAGATAGATCGGACCCTCGGTGAGAGTGATCGGACGGGTTGTTGTCACCATACCATCCTTATATGCGAAAGGCACAGTGGTGTAAGAACCGTTGAGATAGGCACCTGTGAGAGTAACCTTCATATCAGATTTCGGGAGCTCACCGTTGACATACAGTGCTGCCACAGGTGATCCGGCCGGAAGATTCTCCTCTACAGTCGCGTCAGAGAGGTCGACATTGCGCACTGACTTGTTGGCTGCGCCGATACCGGTCACCACCACGTGGCTGCTGTCGTAATTCATGCTCATGGCAGCGTCGGCCAGGGCATCGATGCTGAAGTATCCGTTGCCGGTGCCTCCCCAACCCCAGTTGAGGTGGAAGAGATATCCGTTGTAGCCGTCGATATTGAATGAGTGGCCATAGCCGCCCTTAGAGTCGATAGCGTTGTATACCAAGGCGTGACCGGCATAGAGCTCATTGAGGAGCAGCTGGGCCCAGTCGCCCTTGTAGTCCTTGCGCCAGTAGTAATTCACATCATTGCTGTAGCCGAAGTGATTCTTGAGGGCGTTGGTGATACGGTAGACCTGATTGGAGGGGATACCCGATCCGTCTGTGCCGTAACCCATCTCCACCGACACACCGGCGTGGTATAGCAGACGTGCGCGGTCATCCACATCGGTGCCTGCGATGATACCCGACCAGTTGTAGGGCTTCTCTGCCTCATAATCCACAGAGAGGAGACCATATCCGGGAGCGGCATAAGATTTCTGGCCCGAAGGCTTGACAGGAAACTGCTGCACGCTCATGGCCTGGCTCATCGCCACGGCCACACAGCCCACAAGGGCCTTGTTCTTACCCTCGCCCGGGCACATATTGTTAAATGGCGAAGTCTGGTTCCAGTTGACCTTGATAAGGGGCTCGACAGGCTCTTCGCCCGCACGTGACACAGCGCCGAGGCTGATGCCTTTTTCGATCTTCTGCCATTTCTGGTTGAGAGTACCCTTTGCAGCCTGGAGGCCTACGACATCAGACACCTCCTTAAGCATGTAACCCATATTCTCGGGTATATCATAAGAATTGAGATTGCTCTCTGTAGAGTATCCTACGATGGGCTCGGCGTTATCGTCAGCGCTGACGATGGCGAATCCGACAGGAGAGAAATTGACGAGATATACGCCGTCAAGCTTCTCGACACCCTTTACCTTGAGTCCGGCAGGAGCGCCGGCCTGCTGTGATACAAAGCTTCCGGCAATGTCGGCAGCCTTCTGCTGCGACACAGGGGCAGCTACCGCTGCAAGACCGGAGAGTGCCAATATTGCTGAAATCAATGATTTTTTCATAAATATCCGATAAACATTTATTAATATAATTTCTATTTAAAAACACAGCCTGCAGAAGCGGATCTTAAAGCCGGGGGTATCATTCGCCTCATCGATGCGATATAATAAGCCCATTTTTCTGAGGTTAATACAAAGATATGAAAAAAACCTCGGTTTTCAAAACAAATTGATATTATTTAACATCATGAAGTATCACGTTGTAACCACGGCCCTCAATAAGCGCGATGTCGCTGCATGATACAGAAAAGCGCCGGCACTTGAAATGCCGGCGCTTTTCAGAATAAAGAATGATATCGAGATTATTCAGCCTTGGTGAAGCCGATGATACCGCTAATTTCGCTCAATCTTGCCCAACCATCAGAGAAATGGAGCAGATAAGCAAAATCAGCACCCTCAACAGCGGAGTCGTCCTCACCGGTCCAGCTTACGAGCGAGAGGTTATTGCCACTCTCATCCCATGTAAAGGTGGCTGATCCATCGAGATAGAGATAGCCTCCGGAGAGGTAAGCAAAGTGACCGGTGGCAACCTCCGAGCCATCATCATAAGATGGAAGATCCTGACCATATTCAAACACGATGGTGCCCTCCTGGGTAGTAGGGTTATAGTCAAACTTGGCTGTGAGGGGAGCCTCTACAGAATTCTGTCCGGTGAAGATACCTGTCACCTTGTAAGACTTGTAGTAGCCGTCCTCGCCTTCCTCGTATGCCTCGAACATCACGCCACCGACAGTGGAACCGTCTGAGCGGTTGATAACCCATTCGCCACCCATACGTACATACGGGTCAGAGTCATCGTCCTTGATAGTGATGTAAGTTTGGTCCATGCCGGAAATCGTGCATCCCTGAGCTGTAGCGAGCTTGACCTCAAACTTGCGGTCAGGATTGATGTCCTTGTCATTGAACAGACGGATCTCGAAGACACCCGAGTTGTCTTCCTTGGCCACAATCACTGTCTTCGTGGTGAAGATATAATGAGCTGACTCGATCGCGGGCTCTGTCTCGGGAGTCTCGGGCACCTCCATCACAATACACTCCACTGTGATGTCGCCGTTGCGCTCGCCTTCTACCTTGAAAGGCACAGTCACGATACCTTTGTTCTCAAAGTAGCTTATATCAGCCTTGTCCATGCTCACCGTCACGCCGCTCAACGTATTGATTTTCGGAGCATCCGGAGTGAAGTCGAAATCACCGCATGAAGTGAATCCCACAGCACAGAGGGCAGCTGCTAAAAATTTAATATATTTCATAATCGTGAATTTCAATTGTTAAGCAATTAGTTACCGTAGCCGGGATTCTGCTGGCCAGCGAGGTGAGGATTGACATCCATCTCGCCCGAGGGAATAGGCCAGGTGTAACGGTGGTCGTCACCGGTGTACTCTACCTCAAGGCCGGCCTCGGTGATGATATTGATGATTGCACTCTTGTCGATATCCGACATGCTCGTGCAGGATGTGTAATCAGCCGAACGAGTGAATCCCAGATTCCAACGACGGAGGTCGCTGAGGCGGAAGCCCTCGCCCATGAGCTCGAGAGTGCGCTGGCGGATGATCTCGTTCATCAGGTTACCGCCTGTAGTCTCCTCATAGTTGATTCTTGTGTAGCGGTGCTCCCACAGAGTCTTGAGAGCGGCGTTGGCCATAGTCTCGTCACCCTTGTTATAGGCTGCCTCGGCCTTGATCAGGTAAAGCTCGGCAAGACGGAATGTCTTGGGCTTGTTGACAACATTTGCGCTCGAAGACACCTGCAGGGCCGGGTTACCCGGGAACTTCACGAAACAAGGAGTGCTGAAGTTGCCGAGGGGAGCAGCCAGCGTGCGAGCCTCAACGTAGGTCGAGAAGCGGATATCGCCACGTTTGAGCAGCTTATTGTAATTAGTGCCGAGATCATTGATCACCTTGGATGTAGGGATGTAATCAGCCTGATTGGGATAGACGCTTATCCAGGCCAGACCGATGGCGTTACCGAGCTCCTGATTATCCTCGTAAGGCATGAAGATAATCTCGTTGTTGGTATCGTTGGTCCACATTTTCGGGAAATAGGTGGCAACGGATTTCTCATCAGTGCCAGACAGGGTGTAGATACCGGAGTTGATAACCTCGTCGGCCTTTGCTATTGCGGTGTCATAGTCAGAAGTCCAGAGAGCCATACGAGCCTGCATGGCAGCTATAGCCATACTTGAGATGTAGGGAGCCATGGGCTTGAGATTGTCATCATCGAGCTCCTCATACTTCTTGATACCCTCATAACCGAGCTTGATCTCATCATTGATGAATTTCACAAGATCCTTAGCTGTGCCGCGACCCTTGTATTTCGCACGGTCGGCGGTAGGATTATACTCGGTCACGATGGGCAGACCCAGCTGGGAATCTGCCTTGGCGGGATCATACTTTACGCACCAGCGGTCAAACATGATGGCATAATAGTATCCGCGGAAGAAATGAGCCTCAGCCAGATAGTGTGCGTATTCGGCGGCAGCGTCCTCATTATTGTCAGCGACAGCCTTTTCGTAGAGAGGCTCTACCTCGGAGATGAAGTAGTTGCAGTTGTTGACGTAATTATAGAGAGCCGCCCAGTAACTGGTGATGTCACCGTCAGATGACAACACAGTACCATTGGCCAATGTACCCAGACGGTTACCATTGATGGTAAGACCGTTGAAGCAGTCGGCCTGTATCTCAGCCATCGAGTAGAACTGGCTTGAAGAGATGGATCGGGTAGCAACGTAGAAAATATTGCGGAAATTTCTGGCATCAGTTGTGGTCTGGATCGCGGTGTTCTGATCAAGCACTCCCTCGGGCGCGAGATCCATGTCGCACGAAGATGCGAGTCCGGCAACTGCTGCAATTGCTATGGTTGATAAAAATTTTGATTTCATTTTTCTCCTCTTATATATTAGAATGAGACATCGATACCGAATTCATACTGGCGGGTGTTGGGATAGAAGAATGCCACAACATTGCTCTCAGGCTCGGGATCAAAACCTGTATAGTTAGTGAATGTCAACAGGTTGCGACCTGTGAAGTGAGCACCAAGACCTGTCACGCCGAGCTTCTTGCAGATATTGTTGGCCACCTTATACTGCAGTGTAAGGGTCTTGAGGCGCATGAAGTTGGCATTTTCGAGCCAGCGTGTATCAAACTGCAGAGCCTGACCCGGAGCAGGGATATCAGTGATCTGGCCTTCGTGTGTCCAGACATCGAGCATGGCTGTGGTCTGGTTGTAGGTCTGTGCGAAGTTGTTGTTCTGGCAGAACCAGAGATCATTGTTGATCATCGACTTGCCGGCAGCCCATGTGAAGTCGGCACGCAGCGAAAGACCCTTCCATGCCAATGTGGTGCCGAAACCACCACCGAGGGGTGAATACATCGACTTACCATCGATGCACACTGCATCGCGCTCGAAGTTGTAGACCTTGGTGAGGTTACCCTCTTTGGTGTACCACTGCTGACGACCGTCGCGGGGATCTACACCTGCATAACGCACCATGTAGTACTGACCGGTGGGTTTGCCCACGGTGTAAATAACGTTTGCATCAGCCTCGATAATCTCATCAAGACCGTCGAAGAGCTTGGTGATCTCGTTATGGTTGTAGTTGAAGTTGCCACGGAGTTCCCAGAACCAGTCCTTGGTATGTACGGGGGTGACAGTGAGCTCAATGTCCACACCGGTATTGCGCATCTCTGATACGTTGCCGAAGTTGCTGCTGATACCGGTTGTGTAGCTGAAGGGCACCTCGAGAATCATGTCCTTCGTAACCTTGTTGTAGAAGTCAACGTCGAGAGTCAACTTGTTGTAAAGACCGATCTTACCACCGATATCGAGACCGTCCACACGCTCCCATGTAAGATCGTAATTGGGAGCCTGGCTGATACCGAGAGAGTTCTGGCCATTATAAAGAGCGCCCTGGCCGATAAGACCGAAGTATGCGTAGTTGGCAAAGTTGGAGTTACCGGTGGTACCGTAGCTGACACGGAAACGGGCGGCATCGATGGCGGTGTTGTTCTTGAGGAAGTTCTCCTGCTTGAGATCCCACATGGCGCCGACTGACCAGAATGTACCCCAGCGGTGACCGGGAGCGAAGTAAGAGCTACCGTCGCGGCGGAGGTTGGCGTCTAAGAAATACTTGTCGGCGTAGTTGTAGCTACCGCTCAGGAAGTAGGAATTCATCGCGGTCTGACCAGAAGACCAGGAGACATCGCTCATGCTGATGCTTGTACCCTGATCCACAAGGTACAGACGTGCGTCACTCTGACCCTGTGTAAACAATCCGAAGCTTGTCGTCTTGCTTACGATTGCCTCCTGACCGAGCAGTACAGAAATGTTATGATCCTCGGCTATACGTGTACGGTACTCGGCCGTGTTGGTATATGTAAACTGGTAACGGCGTGTGAACAACTGCTGGTTGTAACCCTCGTTAACATCACCGGGGGTGTCTGTGTCGCCATACACATCACCCATAGGGGTGAGGATGGTCTCGTGTGCAAAACCGATGTTGTCGAGTCGTGTGTCGTAGGCGTCGATTGACTGCTGGGCACGCAGTGTCAGACCCTTGAGAGGTGTGATCTGCTCGTAGATATTACCGTTGATAGTGGCACGGTTGCGCCATACAGAGCGGTTTTCCTCGATATACCAGGGAGTAGGCACCTTGGTGTAGTGGAGATACTGAGCACGGTCGCCCCAGATGAGCTGTCCGTTTTCATCGATCGTGTAGTAGCGGGGTGCGTCAATAGGAAGGGCCTTGCGGCAGAACACCATAGGATTGGTGACATAGACACCACCACCCGGGGTATAGATAGCGTTTGACTCGTTGTTGGTCTGGAACTTGGTGTAGCCAAGGTTGAACTGGGCGCCTACACGCAGCCAGTCGGTAATGTCAGTAGACATGTTGAGACGCACTGTCTCACGGCGCATGGCCGACTGGTCGATGATACCCTGCTGATCCATGTGGTTGAGCGACAGATAGTAGTTGGAGTGTTCAGAGCCACCGCTGACAGCAGCCTCAAGCGAATAGGTAGGAGCGCTGCCATCGAATGTCTCCTTACGCCAGTCTGTGCTGATACCGTATTTCTCCCATGCGTCGCGCATATCCTGTGACACAGGCGCGCCGATAAGATCGCGGTATCTGATATACTGCTCGGAGTTCATCATATCCACCTTATCCTGTGTCATCTGTGACCAGCCATATTTAAAGCGGAAATCGATGTGAGCCTTTTCACCGCTCTTACCTCTCTTAGATGTGATCACGATCACACCGTTGGCAGCACGTGTACCGTAGATGGCCACGGAAGATGCGTCCTTGAGCACGGTGATAGTCTCGATATCGTTAGGGTTGAGAGTGCTGAACACTGTCTCGGTGATAGGAGCACCATCGAGGATGAAGAGCGGGGTGTTGTCAGAATTGATCGAGTTGACACCACGGATAC
>CAZBWZ010000086.1:0-9946 GCA_964495725.1 uncultured Bacteroides sp. | reverse complement strand
CCCTCTGCGGCGAGGTCTCCCTCTGAGACCTCGCCGCCCGCGCGGCCCGTTGAATCCCGGGGGCGTTGAATCACGGTAAATCGTTGAAGCCCGATACATCTCGGGGGGCGATTGGCTCGGCAATCTCGGTTTCATTATTAATCTAAATCAAATAATACCATGGCTGTCAATATCAAATATTCGCAATCTTATTTCTGGCTCGATTCGTGGATTCTCGCCAATATTATTGAGCTGGGCACACGAAGCTTCTGCAACCGCTTTCTCGACTTTCGTATTGATCCGGGACACCGACTGTTTGACCAGATGGTGTTGGCCGCGAGATGCGGCGTTGCGAATATCGCTGAGGGCAGCTCACGTTACTCTACGTCGCTTGATACCGAGATGCGCCTTATAGATGTGGCAAGAGCAAGTATCGATGAAGTGCAGGGCGATTTCTTTAGTTTTCTGTTGAGCCGCAATGAGGTGCCCTGGGCCATCGGTAATCCGGATAGGGAGGCCATCTGGAATCTGAGGATGGATGCTCCGCAATACTCCAACAGCATCCTGCATGATGCCGGGGTGCATATACTGGCCCAGAAAGCAAAATTCGATCAGTGGATAGAGAGCGACTCGGCTGACACCTCGGCTAATGCGATGCTGATATTATGCGTGCGTGTGAATCGCATGTTGCATCGGCAGCTCGACAGCCTGTTGGAGCAATTCAGACAGCAAGGAGGATTCAGCGAGAATATGACAGCCGAGCGTCTTGAGGCACGCCGGCAGCAAGCCTCTGATGCCAACGCACCCACATGCCCCGAATGTGGGCAACCGATGCAGCTGCGCATGCAGAGGAGAGGCCAGGGGCAAGGCCGCCAATTCTGGGGCTGTATCAACTATCCCCACTGCAAAGGCACCCGCCCATATAGCACCACACCCCCCCGCAGTGAAATAATCCGGCAATGTCGATGCAGCCCGGTGTGGCCCGGGGGTGGCCCGGGGCGATGAATCTCGATAAATCGATGTATCTCGATGTATCTCGGGGGTGGGCCGGGGCGATGTATCTCGATGCAGCTCGGGGGGGCCGGGGCGGTACAGCCCGTTGTGGGCCGGGTGGCATTGGGGTGCCCGGGATTCAACGGGATGCAACGATTTATCGGGATTCATCGATACACCCCGATATAGCCCGGTTGGTGTTAAAAAATACTAAATTTAAAGGCTCTGATGGTTAATTATTTACTGTAATTAATAATAAATGTGTAACTTAGCCACGCTTTTTGTAGTTTGAAATAAACCTGAAATCTTTAATATTTAATGAAAGTCTTTAACCTGTTGACAGCGTGTGCAGTAGCGGCCCCGCTGTTGTTAGCCGGCTGTAGTGACGACAGTGTGGGCGATATCGATGTGCCCGGTGTGGTGGATGGCCCGGTGACGTTTACGGTCGGCATGGGCGTGGTGACCCAGGCTCCGCCGGTATCTCGTGCGTCCGAGCTTGCCCATGAGCCCGGCTTTGAATATGAAAACGCCATTGAGGATGCTGTGGTGATCATCTATACCCAGCCCCTCAACACTTACGGAGGCGAGATCGTGTACAGCAAGTATCTCTCCGGCGACCAGCTCACCAAAGATGCCTCCTTCACCGGAGCGAGATTCTCGTCTGTCAGCTACGATGCGGGTGGCAATGCTACCGCGATGAGCACTGAGTACAGCTCGGTCAACCGGTATGAACTTAAGTTTGAGACCAATCTTACCGATGGTCAGACCTATTACATAATTGCCCTGGCCAATGTGGGCGATCTCGTGGGGGCTGGCGCCGGCAATGCCCGTATCAGCAGTCTCGATGATCTCCGCAACTATGTCTACAATGGAGACATCTGCACGTCTGCCGATTATAGCGGCGACTGCGGTAGATTTGCCATGTCGGCCATCGGAGAGGAGCGGTTTGTCTATAATAAGAGCGCGCTCAACAACAACACCTACACGCTGCCCGAGCTGCATGTGCAGCGCCTGGCGGCACGCATCGATCTGGTGTTCGGTAATCAGGGTTGGACCAAGGAGGATCTCGCCGGCAATTCCTACGACTATGTGATCCTCAACAGCGGCAGCGGCTATCCGTTTGATTCATATAATACATCCGTATTTTTCCCCATCTATGATGCAGAGACTGGCAGCCGCATCTCCGGAGCCGTACTGGCCCTCGACAAGCTGCAGATCTGCAATGCGGTTACCGGAGTTACAGGCCAGTATCTGTTGGAGCGCAACTTGGCTCAGATATTCGGCACCGAAAACTTCGACGCCTCTACCGGTTATGCCGGTAATCTCGTGCTCTCTCCCGGTTATGACAATGCCAACAAATCAGTGAGCGATTATGCCGCCGTGGACGCCAAGGCATTCTTCGGCAGGAAATTTTATGATGCCACCAAGGGCACCGACACTTATAAATATGGTGTGCTGGGATATGTGCGCGAGAATACTTTCAGGAATTACTCCGCGGCCAACGCCTACACCGCCATCTCATTCACCGGCCACACCAATCTCTCGGCCGGACATTTCGAGGGAGCCACGACAGATGCTGACCATTACGGTGTATCCGGCATGATACCCGTGCGTCACTCCACCGGCGAGCTTGACACCACCAGGCCGCTTGCCTACGGTATAGTGCGCAACACCATCTACCGTATACGCATCCGTTTCTATGCCAAGGGTGAGACCATTTCCGCCCGCTACTATTATTATGGTACCTATTTTGATGGTAAGGAGGATAAGAGTAATCTCGGGGAGAAAAAGTATACGGATATCCCGTTCTACAGCTACATCCTCGAAGGCGATGGTACCCAACCCAATGATTAACCTAATTAATCTACCCTGATGAAAAAGATTTCAAAATACACAGTATGGCTACGTTACGGCCTCCTCATCTTTGTTGCCGTGGCCGCCGCCCTCGTCGCTTACGCCGCAACGGCTGACGATCTCAATCCTATCGATAGCTCTATAGATTTGGTGTATACCGAAACGATCACTGAGATAAAGAATGATTTCTCGGATGGAGACAAGCATTTCCTCTTTACGGGAAAAGAGGGAAAAGGGTTTGCGTTTGGTGATGGCCCGTATGACTTTCCTGATGGAATGACATATCGTGGTCAGAATATTAATGACAGGCAGATAACTTTCAAAATCAAAGATGGACTGAAGGCGACCATCAAGATATACGCTTATGGAAATAACAATTCCGCACGTGTTTTATACTTGCGGAAGGATACCAACGATGGTGAGATTCTGGCATCCACTACAGGAGCAAAGAGTGAAATCATCACATCAGATATTACCGGCGGCACATACGTGATAACTGGTGCAGATGGTGCCCGGTTCTGTGGTTTAAAGATCACCGTAGAGAAATCCGACCCCACGCTTGCAACCGTCACCGACAATTATCAGTGGAGAGTGCAGGAGGGCGATGTGCTGAATCCGGGTGTCAATAATCTGGCCGACGCTGCCGCGAATACATATTTCACATATTACACCGGAGGTACGCCAGTAGATGCTACCTTGCCCCCCAACAATGGTCCCGTAATTGATGGACATCGTGCCTGGGACTACGACTTGTCAGGTAATTCTGTAGGCATCCAACTTGGCGAAGGTAAAGGTACCATTACTATATATGCCGGAGGAAATAATTATTATAATAACGTACTCAAAAAAGGAGATTACATAGACGGTGCAGTGACCGTGTCCGCATCATGCGATAATAATGGTGTGAATGTTGATGGCGTATGGTGTTCGACCAAGATTTATACCTATACGTTTGATAACTCCAAGCCAGAGGTGTATTGGATAACTCTGAACGGTGGTATTCTTGCAGGTATCGATATAGAATTTGAAGAAACGTCGGGCCCTGCGGCACCCAAGTTCGCTACCATCAGCGATGACTTCTCATGGATATGCACCAGCGGGGTGGATGTGGTGCCGGGCAACAATACCCCCGTCAATGTAGACGGACAGCAGAAATATTACACATATTATAATAATACAGCGCCGGCCACCGTGACCGATGCCGCTTCGGTACTCCTGCACGGCGGTCCGTCGATGAGCTACAACCTTGACGGCAGGAAACTCGGATTCAAGGTAGCCGCCGGCAAGTATGTGATCGATTTCTTCACATCGGCCGACGCAACGGCAAAACTATATTTCGGGGATGAGAACGCCACCGGCAATGACTCATTTTATGACAGCCGCTTCGGCTATACACCCGAGGTCTCGACCGTCACGATAGGAGGAGTGGAAGGAAAGACCACCCGCTATGTGATCGAGTCGGCTGAGGAAACGGTGTATTGGTTGAAGGTAGACAACGGCACCTTCGCCGGCTTTGACGTGATGTTTGACATCTCGTCGCCGGAGGCCGCCGGTATGGTAGCCACGCTGCCCTCAACCGACGGCTCCGCCGTGACATGGACGCCAACCAAGACCGACCTGAGATATGCCACAGGCCTCGGAGTCATAGATACCTACACCAGCGGAGCTGGCACCTACTTCTATCATCTTGGGCAGACCGTGGTGCTCGGAGGCGAGTATCCCGGCTGTGTGCCCTTGGGTGAGGGACGGGCCATCGGATTCAGGAATGCCGCCGGCAGGGAATTGTCCATCACTGTGGCGACCAAAGGCTCAGGCGACTACAAAGTGGTATCGGGCCACAACCCGTTAGACGGAGCCGTGGTGGTGACATCCTCCTCTGTTGCGACTGATGACCACCTGACATTCTCCGTGACCTCACTTGATGAGGAGACCTTCTGGGTTACCGGTGAGAAGACGGTGTATGTCGAGTCGATCACTTATACCGTGAAGTCGTCGCCCAACAACGGCCCGCTCCGCCTCATCAACACTTACTATCTGTGGCGCGCAGGCGACGAGGCAATACCCGCCCAGAGCTATTTCGACGGCAACAGTCTGCGTTATAATAATATACCCGAGACAGGCCAACTCACACCCGACTCAGGCAACAAGATCTCGGTGCTCGGAGTGCCTACTCCCACCGTGATGTTTGACGGCGATGACGAGTTCGTGATCCATCTGGGCGGAGCCACAAAAGGCCGCGTGACGGTATATTACACCGGGGCCGATAATATTTCGATGCAGACATCCTCGGCTGATGAAACTACTTACTCCACCAACAGCACCAATGAGATCAAAGATGATTACATCACATATTCAAATGAGGATGATGTGACACGTATCAAGTCATATAATTTTGATTTGACCGACAAACGCCCCACACAGGGACGCCTTGTGATAATCGGCGCCGGCTCCACCGCGCGTATCGCTGCTGTAGAGGTGGTGCAGGACAGGAATATCTCGATGAATGCCTACGGCAGCAAGAATATCGACTGGTATGTATGCGGCGATGCCAAGATGATAGTCGGTAGCGAGAGGGTGGAGGGTAACACCGAGTACGCCGAATTCTATGTGTCTAAGGGTCGTGTGCCGCGTGTGTCGTTTTTCATGCCTTCTGTGCTTAAGCTCTTTTATCAGGGCAAGGACGGAAATCCTGATGAAAAATATAAGGTCTCTGTCAAGATCGGCAAAGACAACCCCCAGAATCTGACAATGCCCAAGCTTTACAACTCCAGTGGTGAGAAGATAGACACAAGCACCGGAGATATATGGATCTGGATGACCAGAGACTGGGAGGTAAAACCCAATTCCGACAACACCCAGACAATTACGATCACGGCCACTGATCCGGATCCGGCAAATACAGGCAGCACGCGTACCTGGAAGGCCGTGCTTACATTCCACTATCTTGATTGTCCCGTGATTACGGTTTCGCCGGAGGATCCGTCGAATTCGACCGCAGCCACGCTCACCATGACCGCCGCCGACGGTTACGATGGGGTGCCCATCTTCTACACCATCGACTCTACCGATCCTGTCAACAAGGACAATACATATGAGGTGCCCGTAGGTAGTTGTGAAGGATACTATTCCACAAACAAATACTCAGGCAGCGTGGATGTCAGTGTCAATTGTATAGCTCTGGCCGCACAGTATGTAGAGACACCGAGACCTTTCTATACTGATGGTCCGGGCTCAGCGACAAGCTCGTTGTTCAAGCTGCTGTCCCGGCAGAAATACATCACGCTTGCCGACCGCCATGATATAACATACGTCAAGGAGCCTATAAACGATGAACAGGGCAGATTCAATAGGGAAGCCGGCGATATTGAGGTGTTTGAGGTCAATGACAAGCCTGTGATGAGGCTGATGTACGGCAAGGGCAAAGGCAATTGGGATGAAGCGGTGAAATTCTTCCGTATCATCGATGATGACAACACTTTCCAGCTCGGAGCCGTGAACTGGAGCTCGACCGGAAAGGCGCAGGACAGCGGATACGACACCTATATGGATCCGTATCAGTGGACATTGGCGGGCAGTGACCCTGACAAGCTGGAAAAAGGCGGTACATATCCCAATGATGTGAAATTCAACGCCAATCCTGATACTGAGATGAATGGCGGTATAGGCGGCGCTTATACCGAGGATGGCGGCATGTTCCTGCAACCCGTGGCCGGTGACTTCTTCCGTCTCGAGCCCGAGTACGACGGTATCGCCACGGTGTGGGTGCGCCAGAACGGTATGGTGGACTACGGCAATATGTATGACGGCCAGATCACCCGCCGTCCGGTATATGTGCTCGACGAAGACGGCGTGATACAGCGCGGATCCACCATCAAGCCTACAGCCCTCCATCACCTCTCTGTCAACGGTGTGTATGCGACGGCTTCGGGACGTAACGAGTTGCGATCCAGCTTCGCCAATACATGGAAATACGCCACCTCATTTGACGAGGGCTGGAACATCCTGCACGGATCTATCAAGCGTGCCGACTCTTATTTCCCGTACAATTTCGAGATGATGCAGATATGGTTTGGCGACATCCTCAAGTTCAAGACCAATGGTACTGACAATTATATCATAAAGTCGGGTGACCCCCAATCCGCACCCATAGAGATAGACAGAGCTAACAGTGTCAACATCAACCGCTACTCGCGTATCGGCACGCAGCTGCTATACAGAGACGACTGGATGGCCGCGCGCGAAGCCGAGCTGGGGGCCAAGTATCCATATGCCGATGTGAATCCTTTTGCCAAATACGGCTATGAGATACCCAACTTCGGATACGTCAAGTATTTTATTCCGGTCAAGGCCGGCAAGAGCTATTATATGGGAGGCCGTGGCACAAAGAACGGCTTTGTGGCTCTGCAGTTCGAGCCCCTTCCGCCAAACTACGACAACAAGGCATATCAGCGCGAAGATAACCCGAATATCGTTGATAACGGCACCACCGGGCGCGCCACACTCGACTGGAACGTGCAGGAGCCGGCTGTTAAGCTCACCTATTCTGCCAAGGAGGCTGTGGATGCCTATGACGATGGCCGGGTCAAGACCATGACTATCAGCGAAGACGGCGAAAACTACGACTGGTGGACATGGTGGGTGCCCGGAGCCGAGGACGAGAACAGGGAGCCATTTATCTACGACCGTGGCAACATGCTGGTGGGCACCACAATCAACGTAGACCTCGTGCGTAATTTCGAGGCTGGCAAGTGGTATCCCATCGTACTGCCGTTCTCGGTGAGCGAATCAAGGATGCGCGAGATGTTTGGTGATGATGTCAAGGTGCTCTATCTCGATCCTAAGGTGAATTCGTTCTCGGCCGATCAGGGCAGACAATACAACTCGGTATATCGTCCGGCCTTGGATGTGGATGATACTAACCTTAAGTTCACGAATCACCATTACCAGATGCTCTATGCCAATACTCCGGCCTTCATCTGCCCGTCTGAGATTACAGACAATCCTAAGCTGAAAGGGAAGACTGCGGATGACAAGACGGTGTTTCATTTCAAGCGCGTATGCTTTGCCGGCGGTGAGATCAAGACCTACGATATCGGTGGAGGCTATGAGGTGACCGGCTCGTATTATCCCACTGCCAAGGTGAAAGGTTTTGAGAAGACAGAGATGTACTACATCAGCAACGTGAAGGTCAACGGCAAGGACCAGGTGGTGATGTATCACAGCAAGGACGGTATCGACATGAAGGGCACCCGCTGCTGGATACGCCCCAAGAAAGGCGTGGCCCACGCCCCGATCATGACCATGGGCTTCGGCAGCTTCAGTGACGGCTACGGTGACAATCCCGGCATGACCGGCATCACCGACGTCATCAGCGACGATGCCCCGGCCACCCTCTACGACAACGACAACGTATACGACATCATGGGCCGCATCGTGGCCAAGGGCTCGACCGCCGGTCTGCCCTCGGGTGTGTATATCTTCAAGGGAAAGAAAGTGTATGTCAAGTGATGTCTCCTTACGTAAATGATTAGACCAATGAAACTCAATAAAGCAATATATCTGTCGGCTGCGGGATTGTCGATGATGGCTTCCGCTATGCTGACATCATGTAACAATGAGCCCGAGCCTGTGCCTGCCGAAGAGATGTTTCTCCGCAACTTCATCATGAAATACGGCTTGATAGATCCTGAGCAGGACTGGAACATGGCTACCACCACATCGCTAACCCTAATCAGTGACGGTGTGCCCCGTGATGTCAATGTGCTGGTGAGCTGCGGTGGCACTCTCAGGCGTGTGGGCGAATTCAGAAACCTGAAAGAGAATATCGCCATCAGGGATCTCGACATACCGGTGTTTGCTGACGGTATGTATGTGGAGAGCCACGGCGAGATGTTCAAGGTGGAGCTTGACGGTATGCTCGACCTGGCGGAGTTCAGTTCGCCCGATGCTTCATCGCCGTCATATGGCCAGGCGGCCAGCTATGAGGATATGGCCTGGATTATAGCTGCCGAAGACCTCGGGTCGACAGATGATATGGACTTCAACGATATAGTGTTCCGTATCGAGTCCGTGGCTGTCAACTTCAAGGGCGGTCTCGAGACCACTGACTGGCACGTGGTGGACGAGGACGGATGGATAGATGTCTCCGGGACAAAGTCACGGCAGGCAGCGTCGCGTGATGGCGATGAGGATGTCAAGCTTGTGGGCAAGCGACTCAGGATCACCGCTCTCGCTTCGGGCGGTACTCTGCCTCTGTGGTTGCATTACCGTGCGAATGAGACTTATGATTATGTCATAGGATATAATGACGGTGGTGACAACATGTTGCTCGCCTCAGTTCTTGATGCCGACCAGGCCAAGAAAATGGAATGGCACAGATGGTTCGGCTTCGACAGGGACGACATCATGATCAACACCGGCACACCGACCGAAGGCATCTCCATGCCTACCGGCAGCGGCGAGGCCCGCGGTATAGCCACCGTATATGTGGATAAGAGCTTCTCGGTAAAGGAATATTGTTATGTCGACTACGACGGTGACAACAACGGAAAAAAGGAGAACTGGGAATGGAACACAGGTGACTATACAAAGTATAGTATCAAGGGATTCTATATCACCGTAGGCGCGCATACTATCGAAAATTGTCAGGCCGCCCTCTATCCCCCTCATCCCGGCGCCGCCCCGCAGGTATTCCTCATCCCCGACGCAGGCCCTGACGGCACACTGTGGCACTGGCCCACCGAGCGCACCGACATCTCGGTCGTATATCCGGATTTCAAGTCATGGGTAGGCGGAGAAAACAGTGAGTGGTTCGGCAGATATGGTGATAATGCAAAGGCCGGATACCATTATATGAGGAAATAAATCAAGATCACGATAACATCATCACAACAGCATCGGCGGCGCATGATTCATGCGCCGCCGATGTTTTGACCGGATGTCAGGCCATGCAGCGGCTCGCATATGGTGATGATATGCGTTATTAACATAATTTAGTAAATATGCCGTAAAATAAATAAGAATTAATGATTATTAAATTTATAAGGCGAGAATTAACAAAACTATATAAATATTAGCTAATTTTAGTGTAAAGATTTTTTTTCAATTAAAATACTATATG
>CAZBWZ010000085.1:0-9956 GCA_964495725.1 uncultured Bacteroides sp. | reverse complement strand
TCCTGGATAATCAACTGACTTTGTTCTGATTACTTATATCGAACTCACGTTAAATTAAAAAAAATAGGAGCGGAAAATGAGCGGAAAATCAATTCCGCTCATTTTCCGCTCTAAAATATTTGGATTTACCAATCATTAATGCTGAACTTTGTGTAAAATTCAGCGAATATGGATAAACAACTAAACCGATTATTATTACTCCTTTTTATGGTATTTGTGGCCACGTCCACGTTGGAGGCACAAACACCTATTTCATTCAACCGGATCAATAATCTTGGAGACGATTACAAGGATGAACCCGATTACGGTCATCGTCGGCCACCTCGAAAAATCATCGGTTATATCAATTGGGATAATCATACCTTTATCCTGCCCGATGATATATCAGAGACTGCTTTATCATACGAATTATGGAATGATGAAACATGTATCTCTCAATCATCCGATGCCGAAGACATCATATCCTTACTATCTGATTTACATGCCGGCCCTATCACAATTATTATAATAACAAAGGATTGTAAGTTGGTTGGAGACTACGTTCCTTCAGACTAAAGGTCAGAACTTGACTCCAATGAATTTTCTCAAATTCCCAAAAGATAAAGTTGCGAGTATTAATAAGAAAATTACCAAATCAAACATAATCAAAGTATAATTCAATACCCAAATTCAAAAAATGAAGAAACTTGTTTTATTCTCAGTTTTTTGTTTGGTGAATTTCTGGTGTGCATTCGCACAAACGGATAATCCCCCAAATGTATCTTCTGTCTCGGTTGTTGAGACGTATCAAAAGCTGTGTCCGTTCAACGCAGCTGACTTTGGCTCAAATGAAGCTGTGGTGACAGCGATTACGCCTCCTTCATCCCCACTTGTGATCAGGCTTGAAGTCAATTGGCCATACGAGGCTATGAAGGAAAGGATGGACGAAGTGTGGTTCAGCAATGTTGACGAGGGTGTTAAGGCATTGGCTGAGAGTGAAGGCTTCTACAATTGCGCGAAAGCATGCTACAATCTTGGAGTGCCGATGGTGATGGAATATTACTCACTCTTAGACAAGAAATCTGTCTTGACTCCGATTTCGGTGGAGGATCTCAACAGACTATTCACTAACAAAAAATAATCAAGTATGGACATTTTAGAAGAATATATCAACTCAATTACCAGTGCCAGACTCTCAGATGACGAACTTGCTCTGGTTTTCGGTGGAGATTCAGATTGCACACCCGACAAGTTCAACTTCATGTGTGGCACCAATGGATATAAGTGTACTACGCCCAATGAAGAGTGCCTGCTCAATAAAATAGATTGTTCTACCAATCCTCCTAGATGCATTGCAGATGCAGGCGGTTGCCCATCAAACGGATCGGCATGTCCTCTGTCGGCCTAAATCTGTCCAACCCTTAAATAGCCGGAGGAAGGTACTTTCTCCGGCTTAATATTATTATTATGAGGCTAAGTAAATATAACAATAGGATTCCTTATACGGATGAACACGATATTTTGTTCAATTCACTATCTGAAAAATGTCTTGTTGTGAAGGATGACATGTCATCCTGTAATTTACTTGATAATCATAAATTCAGGAACATGCTACGAGAATACCATTTTATCGTTGATGATGATATGGATGAATATTCCGCCTTTACTTCTATGTTTTATGATAAGATTAATGACAAATCCAATTTCAGGCTGACAATAAATCCCACACTAAAATGCAATTTTAACTGCTGGTATTGCTATGAGAACCATACCGGAAATAGCCGGATGTCTGAAGACATCTTAGAAAGAACCAAGAAAGCTATCTCGTGGGTACTGACTGAATATCCGTTTCTTGATCTAATGTTTTTCGGAGGAGAACCGCTGCTTGAGTTTGAAAGAATTGTCAAACCAATCATGGAATATACAAGAAAGGCAGCTACAGAAAAGGCCAAAGGTTATTCTATTTCTTTTACAACCAATGGTTTTCTGATCACCCGGAAGATGGCAGAATATTTCAGAGAGTTTAACATTGGCTCCTTACAAATTACCCTTGATGGAGACAGGGAGTCTCACAATAAGACGAGAGTAGGAACAACTAAGGAATCATTTCTCACTATAGTAAAGAATATTCACATGTTAGTGAGTATGGGTATCAACGTATTTCTCCGAATCAATGTAACAAAGGATAATATAAAGGGATGTCTGGACATACACAATTACTTTGCGGATTTGTCGGAAGAGACCAAACGTTTTATGCAGGTCACCGTCCAGCAAGTATGGCAGGATAAAGAGAAAAACAATGATTTGTCAGCTGAATTCTTTGAACTGTATAAGTCTTTCGCGAAGATAGGCATTACGATAATGCCAAATTTCTCAAGCAGGTTCAAATCCCCTTGCTATGGCGACAAACTCCATACTTGTGTTATAAATTATAATGGCAATATTTATAAGTGTACGGCAATAGACTTCGATAGACACATATCAGAGGGTAGAATCGGCGATTCAGGGAAAATAACCATTGATAATCTACAGCAAGAGAAAAGAGTTAGGATTTGGGAAACTAAATGTAAGACATGCCGGATTTTGCCTATGTGCTGCGGTGGGTGTACCAAATTACTACAAAATAGCGGAGGTATGGAGATCTGCCCTTACCCGACAGATGATGAAAAGGACAGATTCATAATACGGACGGTTAAAGAACAACTCTTTATGGAGAAAATTGGAAATATGTTAAATACACTTGCATAAGATACGTCTGATCTTTGATAATTGCCGATGATGGCACATGTTACAGAATAGCTGATTATGACTAAAGGGACAATCATTCATTTTGCAGGAGTCTGCATGGCAGCGTTTTTTTGTCTGATCCACATACAGGCACAAGCGAGGGATATCACGGGTATAGTGCTGTCGGATGCCGACTCAACCGCAATCGCCGGGGCCGCATGCCAGATAAAGGAAGGTGATAAATATATATCCGGGGTGATAACGGACTACGATGGCCGCTTCTGCCTGTCAACAGACATAAAGACTTCGCTGACCCTTGAGGTGGCGATGACCGGCTACAAACCTACAGAGATTATTGTGGCCCCAGGAGGGAAAAACCTCAATGTTGGCACCGTGTACCTCTCTGAAGGCGAGATGCTGGATGAAATAGTTGTGGTGGGCTCCCATTCCATCGATGCAAGGGGGCGCACCATAGTCTATCCCTCAACTAACGAGGTCAAATCCTCTTCGTCTGCAGTGAGCCTGTTTCAGAAGCTGCCGCTGCCCGGACTGGACGCAAACCCGATCACCCGTACTCTGACTGTAGACGGGGGCAGCCCCATGATACTCATCAACGGGATTCCGTCATCAATCTCGGATTTCAATTCCCTTTCGCCTAATGATATAGCCAAGGTGGAATTCTCCCGGATTACTCCGGCGAGATACGCCGACCGCGGCACCAGCGGACTCATCAGCATCACGTTAAAAAAGCGCGACGACGGTGGCAAGGTCTTCGCATGGGTACGTTCGGCCTTCAACTGTGGTTTCATCGATGCGAGCATGCGCATGTCATATCACCAGGGGCCGTCGGAGTTTCTCGTTTCCTACACACCTTCGTGGCGCAACTATCACAATGTGTATGACACAGAGCGGGCCTCATACATCGCAGATGATTTCCATGTCGATCTCTCCAGCAGCGACCGCAATCCCTTCAACTATTTCAACAGTCCGGTGGCCATGAAATACAACTACGCCCCCACCACACGCACGCTCTTCTCCGCCACCCTCGGACTGAGTACCTCAAGTTACGGCAGTAGAAGATATGGCCAAAGCGCAGACTCTTATCTCGGGGAATACGATTGGGACACACGCAACAAGACGCTTGACATCGCCCCGGTGCTCGACCTATTCTTGCATCATGAGTTCGGCGGCCGAAACAGTCTGGAAGCACAGGTGGTGGGGACCCTCACCAATTCCGATTACCGGCGGTCCAACGCCTATTTCCTGCCTGAGGACGCTGAGGATTATGTATCCGACATCGACAGCCGGCGCCGCTCGCTTATCACCGAGATAAGCTACTCACATGGATTCGGCAAAAGCACCGAGGTGTCTGTCGGTTATCAGAACACCATATCACAAAGCACCAACAAATACCTGACCACTGACTATAAGCCCGACCTAAGCGAGAACAACAACTACGTGTACGCCCAGATCGGCACCCAGGTGGGCAAGGTGTACTTGGCGGCCTCGACTGGAGCGAAAATGTTCTGGACCCAAAACGGACTCAACAAACGACATTTCATACGCAACCTCAGCACGGTGAAGGCATCCTACAACATCAACAATAAATGGAGCCTGCAGGGAGCGTTTCAGTATTCACCGTCCATACCCTCCCTCTCGCAGCTCACCGACTATCCCCAGCAGACGACCCCGTATCTTGTGAGCAACGGCAGCCCGAATCTTAAGGTGGCGGAGATATTCACCTATCAGCTCATGCCCACCTTCCGCTACAGAAAGCTGAACCTATCGCTCCTCCTCGCCTACCGCCACACCCACAACGCGCAGATTGCCGACATCTACTATCTCGGTGGCCATCTCTTCATGATGCAGACAGTCAATGCCCGCAGCATGCGCGAGTTCTCGCCCAACCTCAACGTGCAGATTTCCGGTGTTGGCGGATTCGGCGCGAGCGTGCGTCTCGGCCTTAGGCACTATCATTATGGGGGCGAGACCTGGAGTCATGACCTGACATCTTTCGAAGCATCGGGCTCGATTTGGTGGACACACGATGCATGGACTATATCCTACTACGGACGTATCCCGTCTAAATACCTCTCGGGACATTATGTGGGAAAAGGCGAGAATGGCAACAATTTGAGTGTGTCATGGCGTCCCGACAAACACTGGTCCGTCGAAGCAAGCTGGTACAACTGTTTTGACAGCAAAGGCTTCAAGTACCCCCAGGAGAACATCTCCACCGTAAATCCGAGCAAATCCGAGCGATGGATAAAGGACAACGGTAACATGCTGGCCATCTCCATAAGCTACTCCGCCGACTTCGGCTCGATATTCCGCACAGCCAAGCGAGGTCTCAACAACTCCGACAGCGGCACATCCCTACCCGGATATTAATTGTGCTCTGTGGAGCGACTCAGATCCATTAGACAAAAGGGATTTTGCGGGAGTGAAAATTTGTGCTATCTTTGTGAGGCGTAATAAAAAGGAGGTAGTATGAATGTGCAGAAATATCCGGTGGGTATGCAGTCGTTTCCGGAGATAAGGGAGCGCGGCTTCGTGTATGTCGACAAGACGCGATATATACCGGAGCTGATGGACTATGGCAAGTATTTCTTTCTTGGCCGTCCGCGTCGTTTCGGCAAGAGCCTTTTCATCTCCACGCTCAAGGCCTTCTACCAGGGCCGTCGCGAGCTCTTCGAGGGGCTTGCCGTGGCCTCGTGTGAGCACGACTGGCAGCCGGCGCCGGTGCTTCATCTCGATTTCACGGGAGTGAATTACACGGAGGATGGAAAAAGCCTTGACACGGCGCTCGTACGCATGATGGAGGGGTGGGAGAGGGAATACGACTGCCCTTTGCCGGATGTCAGTCTCGGTATCCGTTTTGAAAATATCATAAAGAGCGCCTACGACCAGACGGGGCGGAAGGTGGTGATACTGATCGACGAGTATGACAAGCCGCTGATTGACACGATAGATCGGCCTGAGCAGCAGGAGATATTCCGCGATCAGCTGCGGGGCATCTACGGCAATCTCAAGAAGATGGACGAATACATCCGGCTGGCCTTCCTGACGGGGATCACGCGCTTCGGCAAACTCAATATCTTCAGTGACCTCAACAACCTCAATGATATCTCGCTGATGCCGGAATTCAGCGGTATCTGTGGTATCACCTCTGACGAGCTCCGCGAATATTTCCATCCGGGGGTCGAGGTTTTCGCCGACAGGGAGGGATGCACGGTGGAAGATATGTATGATCGGCTTAGACGTAATTACGACGGGTATCATTTTTCGCCGACTGACAGCATGGATGTTTATAACCCGTTTAGCCTTCTTAACTCTTTGCAGCGCAGATCAATTGGTCAATATTGGTTTAGCACCGGCACACCTCTGTTTCTTGCCAAGCTTATAAAATCGCATCATATAAGTCTTACCGAGCTTTCCGGTCTGGAGGTGACACAGCCTGAGATTGAGAACGTGCCCTTCAACATGGAGGGCGATCCGGTGCCTATCCTCTACCAGTCGGGCTACCTCACCATCAAGGCATACGACGCTCGCACCGGCATCATCACTCTCGGCTATCCCAACAGGGAGGTGGAGCGCGGGTTCATCGACCAACTGATGAAAGTGTATGTGCCCGCCTCGGCTGGCCGTACACCCTTTGGCGTGCTCAAATTTTTGAATGATATCGAGAAAGGGGATGCCGAGGCCATGATGCGGCGGCTCAGGAGCCTGTTCGCCAGTATCAGCTACGACAGCTTCAACCTTCTTGACCTCGAGCAGCACTATCAGAATGTCATCTACCTCCTGTTCAAGCTGCTCGGCTATTACTGCCACACGGAATACCGCACGGCCACGGGGAGGATCGACCTTGTGGTCTCGACCGACAGGTATGTCTACATCTTCGAGTTCAAGATAGACAGGAGCGCCCGGGAGGCCCTTGACCAGATCGACTCCAAAGACTATCCGCTGCCTTTCCGGGCCGACGGACGCCGCATCTTCAAGATAGGCGCCAACTTCAGCTCTGCCGAAAAGAACATCAGCGACTATATCATCGGGCGCGAATAACCGTCCCTTCATTGCAGCCGAAAAAATCCCGAAGATTACCTGGCGATCTGTCGATAATTTTTTCACGGTCATTGAAATAGATTTTGCAGGAAGGAAATTTATTCCTGACTTCGTCGATGCGACGCCTCATGATGTTGCGGTGCGGTGTCATTGTGTGTGGCTGAGCCTCTGTTGGTGAGCGGATTGGGAGAAATGGAATTGCAACGGGGAACCGGCAAGCCGGGAGGGGCGCGGATCGGGACGCGGATCTTTCTTATTGGCAATGATTCGGTAGATTATAACACTGATGGTATACGTCGCATGCGACGTGACAAGAGCCGATGGCCACGGATACAGCGATGGTGATAACCTTTAACAACCGTATAATCAGTAATATTTTGGCTGTTGACGGGAGTGACCGGCATCAGGATGCCGTTATAAAAGATATTCCGGCATCTTCATCAGAGGCTTCCTGCCTGGTACTGCCGCGCACCATTGAAGATCCGTTTCCATCGGCTTCAATCAGTCGCATTTCGACGGCTTATATCCGTGTCAGTCACCGCCGGGATACGCATGAAAGGCAATCCGTGAAAATCCGCGCCCTCCCCGGCTCGCCGGATCCCCGTTGAAAGTCAATTATTTCCCATCCGTCCGTCAAAATTGGGAAAATATGTCATGTACGGCTTTGCGTCACGCTATATCAACCTTAAAATATCTAATCGGTCGAGGTATAGGTAAGCCTATTGTTGCTATTTCAAAAGTGACGAAGTCAGGAAATACAATGGCTGCGACATAGGGAGATATTGGCATAGGGATATATTCAAATTTTTGTGGTGAAACCGGCAAATACATTTAGCAGGCTGGGAAATTTTCGCTAACTTGCGGCAATTATTCACGACATGGTAACGCGTATCCGTATCATAATCATCCTGATGCTGCTCTGCGGTTGCTCGGGGCACACGCCCGATGAGCGGCTGGCCCGCATCGCCGGCATTGTCTCCGACTCGCCCGGGGAGGCGCTCGCCGCGCTCGACAGCATAGACCCCGGCTCCCTCCCCGAGGCCGACCGCCACTACCATGACTTCCACACCGTAAAGGCCAACGACAAGGCTTACAACCGGCACACCTCCGACAGCCTCATCCTCGATGTCATCGATTACTACGAATCCCATCAATCCACCGGCCTCTACCCCGAGGCCCTCTACTACGGTGGCCGTGTCTACAGCGACCTCGGCGACTATCCCACAGCGATATTTTATTATCAGAAGTCACTTGGCAATATTAATGACGATGATATGTCATCACTCCATCTCAAAGGCAATGTCACCAGCCAATTGGGCCGTCAGTTTAATTATACTCTCAGGCCATTCCGTTCCTGGAAACAACGATACGTATCGACTCCATTTTGTGTGATACCTTCAGCTTAGCATACGACAATCAATTATTAGGAGCGATATATTTTCATCAAGATAGCCTTGATTTGGCCACGGAATATTTCCATATTGCCAAAACCTGGGCACGATATCTGACAGAAAAAAAGGATGTCTCATATATTCAGATGTATGAGGGAGCCGTAGCTCTGAAAAGGGGAGACGTTTCCTCTGCGGTTTCTTTAATCCGAGACATTCCCTCTATAGCCAATCCCATGTAACGTAACATAGCATTGGCGTACTCGTCGGATATATATAAGGCAGCCGGCAAATATGACAGCGCGTATATCTTTGCCGACAGCCTGATTCACAGCTCAAGCAAAGACAATCTCAAGAATGGATACCATAATCTGTTCTCTCCTGAATTGCGTTCACTTATTCCTTCCGACTCTATCATACATTACATTGTTGAGTATAACTCTATTTTAGAAGACTACTATGATAAACACGAGTCTCAGCAATCCCTTATGCAACATTCTTTATACAATTATCGGATACATGAACGCGAAAAGAATATCGCTCTTGAATCCCGTAGACAACTCACCACGTGGCTGATCAGCTCGATAATTCTTATATTAATTATTGCCATTGTCTTTCTTTCCCATCGAATCAAGACCAGACATACAATAATAAGATTACATGACACTATTTCCAAACTTGAAGCCATACAACAAAAAAAAGAAAATCCCGCACAGCCAATAAGTGTCCTGCCTTCATCCCGGGAATCGTTACGCGAAAGGCTGAAACAAAAAATCAACCAGCTTGACAGTGCCACCTCGACAGAACCGCTTCCGTCTGATTTTGTAGACTCCGATTCTTTTAAAACCCTTTTGAAATATGTCGGGGAGAAAAAATACATAGCGGATTCAGACCCTCTGTGGGGTGAACTCTATGAGCTCATCCTCCAAAATTACCCCTTGTTTGAAACGAACCTGCACCTACTGATTGGCGACAATATCAAACCGCACGAGTTGCAGACAATAATATTAATCAAGTGCGGCATTACACCAACGCAAATGACCTTCCTGCTCGGTAAGGCCAAAGGGAGTATTTCTTCCAGGAGAGTCTCCCTCAGCACCAGAATTCTCGGAGAAAAAACAAACCAAAAGTTTGTGGGTATATTAATACGTTCATTATAAATTATTTAAATTAAAAAAATAGGAGCGGAAAATGAGCGGAATTGATTTTCCGCTCATTTTCCGCTCTAAAATATTAGGATTGTCACGTCATTAATGCTGAACTTTGTGTAAAATTCAGCGAATATGGATAAACAACTAAACCGATTATTATTACTCCTTTTTATGGTATTTGTGGCCACGTCCACGTTGGAGGCACAAACACCTATTTCATTCAACCGGATCAATAATCTTGGAGACGATTACAAGGATGAACCCGATTACGGTCATCGTCGGCCACCTCGAAAAATCATCGGTTATATCAATTGGGATAATCATACCTTTATCCTGCCCGATGATATATCAGAGACTGCTTTATCATACGAATTATGGAATGATGAAACATGTATCTCTCAATCATCCGATGCCGAAGACATCATATCCTTACTATCTGATTTACATGCCGGCCCTATCACAATTATTATAATAACAAAGGATTATAAGTTGGTTGGAGACTACGTTCCTTCAGACTAAAGGTCAGAACCTGACTCCAATGAATTTTCTCAAATTCCCAAAAGATAAAGTTGCGATTATCTGCTCCAAAAAGACTGAAGTGATTTAAACATTTTGTTTTCGTGAAATTTTCTTAAGCAGCAAGATAGCG
>CAZBWZ010000084.1:0-10047 GCA_964495725.1 uncultured Bacteroides sp. | reverse complement strand
GGCCATGGCCTCGCAGCATGGTTATCCCTAATCCGCCTGTTGACACCTAATTACCACGACAATTTCTCTGCCCCTCCGCCCCTCTGCACGAGACCCCGCGACAGGAAGGATGACGTATGGATGGTCAGTATAAATTTACCTGATAGTATACCCTAAGGCAAGATTCGGGATTAATATCAGGCCGTCCATTGGCGAGCACTTTAAATCACCTATAAGAAATGTAAAACCCGCACGGAGAAAAAA
Organism: uncultured Bacteroides sp.; assembly: GCA_964495725.1. Taxonomy (GTDB): domain Bacteria; phylum Bacteroidota; class Bacteroidia; order Bacteroidales; family Muribaculaceae; genus CAG-873. The sequence goes on along the minus strand of CAZBWZ010000084.1, from coordinate 9,804 downwards.
ACCGCTCCTGCGTTGCAGTCGATAGCCGATGTTGATTGCACCGAATATATTGAGTCTCACCCCATCCTTCACATCAATGCCGGAATGTGCGGGATGACATCCCCCATACGTTGTCTCATGCCTGTGGAGAATACATGGAGTAGCTCCTATACCGAGTTCGAACTTACTGGCCCGTCCGCCCATGATGGCATTTAATTCCAAAGGGAAGGTCACACCCTTGAAATCCACGTTGGTATATGATCCTCCATCCCACGAGCCAAACCATCCGGAATCATCCCATGAGCCGCTGGTGAACGATACCCCCGTGCGGAATCCAAAAACAGAATTAGGTCTGAATCTCTGATCATAACCAACTCCGACCCCAAACGACGGCCCACCGAACTCCACGAAAAGATTTCGACTGATTAAATCCTCCGATTTATCATTGACATTAACCGATTTATTACTAACAATAATTGTGTCAGAGGATGACAATCCCTGTAACCCGTTATTCTCCATTGCCGCCAGACTATCGACTGTCAACAATATCATTATGAATATCAACACTCGTCGCATCATATCACCTATATAACAAAAAAATAGTTTGAACAATTCAATAAGAAACGATGTCAGTTTAGACGACTTCCATATATCAACAGATAGACAGATAATATCAATCGCTGCAAAATTAGCCAATATATCTGAAAACATCTCCGACCGGGGGGAAAAAATACGATCGGGGCAATCCGCACCTCCCGCCACAGTTATATCACGCAATCAGGTCACTGTCGTGGCATACCGCGACACAATATATACTTACGCCGATGATATGGAATTTTAGACAACAACAGTAATGACACCATCGAGAACCTCTCCGAGTTATAGCGGTCGGAAGACGTTAATCTGAGCCAATAGAGGTGACGACGCTCTCGATGACGTAATCGCTGTCGCTCTCTCCTTGATGTGACCCCTGAGTCCACTCTGATAAGCGTAATATATAGATATTTACAACCGACCGATAGAAGTCTCCGAGCCTCTCGGTGATGTCGTCGGTTTTTTATGTTCGGTTTAATAAAAAATGCGGCGGCATCGACGATGATGTCACCGCATTTTTATGGTAGATTTTTCATAAGCATGCAATCACCCAAAGGCGGGTGCTGCCATACATGTCGAGATATTGATTTCCTGAATCAGTCAACTATCACCCACTGCACCCCGGACCCAAGCCCTGTTCTATTTTCAAGCAGCTTAGCCTGTGTGGCCCTTGAACATTTGATTGTGATGTCCGACGGACAGCTGTGGAACATGTTTGAAAAGTCAGTGACATTGCTGAGATCCCAGCCTGAGATATCAAGATTCCTAAGTGAGTAACAGCTATTGAACAGACTTGACATATCAGTTACCTTGGAAGTGTCCATACCAGACATATTCAGTTCGGTGATAGACTGACACTTGTAGAACATAAATGTCATGGAGGTGAGATTATGCGAATTCCAGTTGCTGAGATCCAAAGATTTGAGATTACCACATTCATAGAACATATTCCGCATACTCGTCACCCGGGATACGTCCAGATCATTAATTCCTATAACACTCTCAAGACGGCCACAATTGCCAAACATCTCCTTCATCGTAGTGAGGTCAGGAGTCTTCCATCCGGTGACATCAATGGTTGTCAATGATTTTCCATGGAAGAGTGCGTTATAATTGTTGCCACTGGTCTGTCCCAGATCTGTGGTGCCGGTGAAATCACAATCACGCATCACAAGGGTCTTGACATTTGACGGCAATGATGAGATTATCGTACGCAGTACCGAATTATCAGATGAATATTTCCATCGATTCATTGTAAGAGACTCAAGACTCGTACAATTATTGAACATACTGCCGGAATTCGTAACACTACTGATGTCCCAATCTGAAATATCAAGATTCTGTAGTGACGAACAACCATTGAACATCTGGCTTACGTTCGTGACATGGGATGTATTCATGCCTGACAGATTGACATCCTTCAACGACGAGCATCCACTGAACATATTCTGCATATCGGTAACATTGCTTGTATCCCAGTTGCTGAGGTCAATACTTTTGAGTGCCGAGCAACTGGAGAATGTGTTTTTCAGACTTGTGACGTTAGGTACCCGCCAGGTATTTATTCCCGTGATGGTCTCTATTTTGCTACAATTATTGAACGCATCATAAAGAGTCTTGAGATCAGGAGTCTTCCATCCCGTGACATCAAGAGTGGTCAACGAAGTGCGGCTTTCAAATATACCATAATGGTAATTGCCTACGGTTTCCCCGAGATCTGTTGTACCGGTGAAGTCACAGTCACGCATCACAAGTGTATTCACTGAGCCCGGCAATGACGCGAGCATTCTGCGCAGGTCTGATCTCTCAGAGGTATTCTTCCAGTTATTCATCGTCACGGACTCAAGACTTTTGCAATTGTAGAACATGCTGCTGGAATTCGTCACATTACTAATGTCCCAATCTGAAATATTCAGATTCTGTAGTGATACACAACCACTGAACATACTCGTTACGTCAGTCACATTGGATGTATTCATACCCGACAGATTGACATCCATCAATGACGAGCATCCATAGAACATATTCTGCATCGTGGTGACGTTGCCGGTGTCCCAGTTGCTGAGGTCGAGCTCGGTCAGGCCCGAGCATCCCGAGAAGGTGGAGCTGAAGGTGGTGGCCAGCGAGGTATCGAAATGGTCGGAAGCCACATCCAGGGTGGTGAGGCGCGCATTGTTGCTGAACATGTTGGCAAGCGACGTCGGGGGATCAAGCGAATAGATCTGGCCCGATTTCACATCCACGCCCGATGACGCCCCGTCGATACGGGCCTTGTAGGTGGTGCCGTCGGCGGTGGTGCCCGTAAACCAGTTGGGCACGACCTGAGACACATCCCACATCACAACGCGCGACGGCGAGGAATAGCTGTCGGCCCAGGAGGCATTGAGCATCGAGGTGGTCCATGCGGCGAAGCCCGGATAAGCCTCGTCCACAGGTGTGGTCTCGGTGGGCCAGTACCAGTCGCCGCCCAGACAGAACATCTGGGGGGCCTCGCCGGCCCTATCCGGACCCGTGACGGTGATGGTCTCCCCGCCGTCCTTAACGGCAAGACGTATCTTCTTCCAGTCGGACGACAGCGTGAAGCCCGACGGCACGGTAACGTTGTAGAACCGGCTCACGTGGTCGAAACTCCGCGTATTGAGCATGTCGCCGCTGTCACTCCCGGGCACGATGAGATCATGGATCTCGCCTATGTGCTCGTCGCCGTAATATACATCGGCATGCAGGGTGCCGCCTGCGGCCATGGGCAATATCTTGAGGGTGTTGGTGCCGGCCACGTGACGAAGGCCCAGCACCACGTCGTTGAAGTCATAATCGCCGATGCCTCCCAGGTCCTCGCACACCACCATCGCGTCAAAGTAGCTAACCTCATGGGCCGAACGGCTTGAAGAGGGCTCGCGCACGGCTCGGCTGCTGATCTCCACACGCCCGTCGGACACGGCAAACTCCCCGGCCGCCAGCAACTCGCCCTCCCCGCCGGCCACTGTAGCGTAAACACTCCCCGCATCCTTGGGCAGATCGAGCGTGAGACGGCCCGGAGTGCGGGAGTAGCCGATAAGATGGCCTCCGATCTCAGGGTCGGCATTGTAGATACGTGTCTCGGGGCGGTCGCCGAACTCCCCCGAGATGGCGGCCTCGACACTCCGGAGCGTGGTCCAGTCATGCTTGGAGTCGAACACCCCGTAGCGCTCTATCCATTGGTGTGTGTATTCATTCTTTCGTTCCGACGAGCCTCCGTCGTCATAACTGTCGCTGAAATCATGGGAACTGCACGACGCGAGCGCGGCGATACCCAATGATATTGCGGAGATAGGTAAATATGACTTCATGTTGATGTGATACGCGGCCTGCGACTCCAGACCGCAATTCCTGCAAGAGGTTATGGTTTAACTGTTTGATTGGATTGCAAATATAGGCATAATAATCGCCATGCCAAACTAATTAACATTTATTAAGGCATACCGCCCCCCGCGCCGACTTGCCGCAGAGCATTATAGCGGTCGGAAGACTTTAAGCTGAGCCAATAGAGGTGACGACGCTCTCGATGACGTAATCGCTGTCGCTCTCTCCTTGATGTGACCCCTGAGTCCACCCTGATAAGCGTAATATACAGATATTTACAACCGACCGCTAAAACGCAGAGCAGCAGCCCCTCACCCCGGAGATCATTCGAGCAGGTCGGGACGGAGCCGGCGGGTGCGCTCCATGGCCTGCTCGTATTTCCACTTGTCGATGTTGGCCTGATGGCCCGACAGCAGCACGTCGGGCACACCCCAGCCATTGTATACGGCCGGACGCGTGTACACCGGCGGCTCGAGCAGGTTGTCCTGGAATGAATCGCTGAGCGCACTCTGCTCATCTCCGATCACTCCAGGTATAAGCCGCACCACCGCGTCTGCGATCGCCGCAGCCGGCAGCTCACCGCCCGTGAGCACATAATCGCCTATCGATATCTCGCGTGTGATCAGGTGCTCGCGTATGCGGTAGTCGATACCCTTGTAGTGTCCGCATAATATTATTATATTATTCAGCAGCGAGAGCGAGTTGGCGGTCTTCTGATTGAATGTCTCGCCGTCGGGAGCCGTGAATATCACCTCGTCATAATCACGCTCGGCCTTGAGATGAGAGATGCACCGGTCGACAGGCTCGACCTGTATCACCATGCCGGCATCGCCGCCGAATGGGTAATCGTCGACCTTGCGGTGCTTGTTGAGGGTGTAGTCGCGGAGATTATGCACGACGAGCTCGGCCAGACCCTTGTCCCGGGCGCGCTTGAGTATCGAGCACCCCACCAGCGGGGTGAGCATCTCCGGCAGTACTGTGATGAAATCTATACGCATAGGTAGTAATAAGTCAGAGTTATGAGGTAAGAGAGTGTGAGATGTCAGACAAGTCGGACCGGTCTGACTTGTCCGACCGGTCCGACATCTGATACATATTATTCAAGCAGGTGGTCATACTGATCGTGTACCATCCTGCATGAGATCACTTTTTCTTGGGGCGGCCGCACTTTTTCTTGGCAGCGGGCTTTTCTTCCTTGGCGGGTTTCTCCTCCTTGACAGCGGTGTCGCGATTGGCATGCTCGATGTTATACTGCTCGGCATTCTTGCGGGCCGAAGCGAGCTCCTTGTTGAGGGTCTCGATCTCGCGGCTCTGGTTGCGGATGGTGGTGAGCAGGGCGTTGAGCTCCTCGTTCTCGATCGACTCGGGATACTGCTCCTCCACCCTCACCAGGAAGTCGGCGAGGACGTTCATGTAGTTGGTGAAGGCGGCATACGGTGTCTCGTAGGGGCTGAACATCGAGTGTGCGGCACCGTCGGCAAAGTGCTTGGTCGACATGTAATAGAGGTGGTCGGCACCCTGCAGATACCAGTAATCCTGCTTGAGACGGCGGTCGGTGCAGAGGCGCACGCGCTCGGCCACGGAGTAGAGCTTGTTGAATGCCTCGTTCTGCAGCTTGTTGCCGAGCCATGCGCTGAGGTCGCGGGCCTCGTCGATACATGAGATGGGGTGCATCACGCTCAGTGAGTCTACGGCATTGAGCTTGGCGGCGGCCTCTGACGGTGTCCAGAACTCTACGCCGCGCTCGGCGGCGAAGCGGGGCAGCGCCTCGAGAAACTGGAAGATACCTGTCTCGGCCGGGTGCATACCGCCGAAGGCCTCGAGATTGAGCCAGATATTGAGTATCTGCTCATTTTCGGGAGTAGTGGCGATCCAGTCGATATACTTGTCGGCTGTGAGCGGAAATTCGCTCCATGATGTATCGGCAAAGCGTGTGGCGATGTCATCAGAGAGCTTGCTGTTGCGCAGCAGCAGCTTCACATCAGGAGCCGAAACCGCCGAATATACATAGTTGGGCGACTTCCAGCCGAGGATATGCTTGGCGCCCTCGGTCATCACCGTGTTGTAACCCATGGCCTTGGCCTGCGGGGCGATATCGTCGTCGTAGATAAGCTCTGTGTTGCGCAGCACTTTGGGTGTCACGCCGAAGAGCGAGTGCAGCTTCTGGGCATGTACCTCCACCTGCTTGGCAAACTCCTCGGGGTCGATGATCGAGGCCAGAGAGTTGGGATACGGCATAGCCACGAATTCGCATTTGCCGGTGTCGGCGAGCTTCTTCAGCAGGTCGATGAACTCGGGCACGTACTGCTCAAGCTGCTCGATGGCGTCGCCGCTGACGGCGATGGAGCAGCAGAATTTGCCCTTTGAGTCCTCGATCATCTTGAGCAGGGTGTTGGCCGCGGGTATGTAGCTGCGCTCGGCTATGCGTGTGATGATGTCGTCGTTGAGGAAATCATCGAAGTAATAGTGGTCGTTACCGATGTCAAAAAACGTGTAATGTTTCAGACGCATCGGCTGGTGTATCTCGAAATTAAAGCAAACGGCTTTCATATCTGTTGTTGTCTTTTATTATTAATGGTTGTCGGGCCCATCAGCCATTATACCGGCTGAGCACCTCTTTATAAATGTCAATCACTTTCTTTCCGGCCTTCTCCCATGTGATCTGGGCCACTTCGGCCAGACCATCCTCGCGCAGGGTCTCGTACATGGCCGGATACGACACTATCGAGTTGATGGCGTCGGCCATGGCGTCGATATCCCAGTAGTCGGTCTTTATCACGTTATTGAGAATCTCGGCGCAGCCCGACTGCTTGGAGATGATGGAGGGCACGCCCATCTGCATCGCCTCCAACGGCGAGATACCGAAAGGCTCGGATACCGACGGCATCACGTAGACATCGCTGGCCTTGAGCATCTCGTAGACCTGCTTGCCTTTCTGGAATCCGGGGAAGTGGAAACGGTCGGCTATGCCGCGCTCGGCGGCGAGATTGATCATCTTATCCATCATATCGCCTGATCCGGCCATCACGAAGCGCACCTTGTGATTGTTTTTCAGCACCTTGGCAGCTGCCTCCACGAAATACTCCGGACCCTTCTGCATGGTGATGCGGCCCAGGAAGGTGACCACCTTTTCCTTGGGCTTGCGCACCTCTACATTGAGCAGCTCCTCAGACAGGGGCACCACGGCATTGTGTACGGTGGTGACCTTGGCGGGGTCGATGCCGTATTTCTCTATCACGGTGTTGCGTGTGAGGTTGCTCACGGTGATGATATGGTCGGCGTGGATCATGCCGTCGCGCTCGATGCCGAAGACGGTGGGGTTGACATTGCCGCGCGAGCGGTCGTAGTCGGTGGCGTGAACGTGGATCACCAGGGGCTTGCCGGTCACCTGCTTGGCATGTATGCCGGCCGGATAGGTGAGCCAGTCATGCGAATGTATTATGTCGAAGTCGATCGTGCGGGCTATGACACCGGCCACGATCGAGTAGTTGTTGATCTCCTCAAGGAGATTGTCGGGATAGCGACCCGAAAACTCTATGCAGCCCAAGTCGTTGGTGCGCATATAATTGAAGTCGGCGTAGATGTGGTCGCGCAGCTTGTAATAGAGGTCGGGCGACATTACCTTGCCTATGCGCGACTCCACATAGTCGCGGTTGACGTCACGCCAGCACACCGGCACCTGTGACGCGCCTATTATGTGGGCGAACTCTCTGTCTTCATCTCCCCAAGGCTTCGGAATGACGAACGTGATATCCATATCGCCACATTCCCACATGCCCTTGGTGAGGCCGTAGCTGGCGGTACCCAGACCACCGAGAATATGGGGCGGGAATTCCCACCCGAACATTAATGCTTTCATGAGTTAATAAAGCTCTTGGGTTAGACGTTTGACTGTGCGCTGTGTGCGCAGTACCTCGGCCACGTTTGTGGCATGTGAGATGGCGCCGCGGCCTGCGAACGGCGGGTTGCCGTCGTAGAGCTGCGAGAGTGAGCCTATGCAGCCCTGGCTCATCTCGTCCTCAAAGCCGATGAGCATACGGTCGATGTAGCTCACGCCGCTGAGGCCGAACACACGCAGATAGGCGTCGGCGTAGAAGCCTATGAGCCACGGACGGGCCGGACCCTGGTGCAGGGCGAGCTCGCGCTCTTCGGGCGAGCCGAGATAGAATGGACGGTAGCCGTAGCTCTTGGGCGAGAGCGTGCGCAGACCCTTGGGGGTGAGCAGCTCGCGTGTGGCGATATCCAGCACGCCCTTGCGCTGGCGACGGTCGAGCGGCGAATAGTCCAGACCGATGGCCACCACCATATTGGGGCGTACCTGCAGGTCGCTGTATGTGCCGTTGACATAGTCGTAGAGATAGCCGTGGCCGTTGAGGAATGTGTCGATGAAGGGCTGCTTCATCTTCCGGGCTGTCTCGGCCCAGCGTGCGCGGCGCTCCGTCATCGAGCTGTCGCCCTCGGCGAGCTCGGCGGCAAAGCACAGGGCGTTATACCACAGGGCGTTGAATTCCACAAGATAGCCCGTGCGCGGTATCACGGGGCGGCCGTTGAGCATCGAATTCATCCACGATACGGGGCTTGTCGAGCCCAAGGTCGATACCAGGCCGGTGGCCGCGTCGGGGCGCAGGTTGGGATGGCCGTTGTCGAGCACCCAGTCGAGCACATCGGCAAGCAGACCCATATACTTGCTGCGGGCGGCATCCTTGCCCTGGCTCTTGGCATACTGCTGCAGGGTCCAGCCCAGCCACAGCGGTATGTCGGGCTGGTCTATGCCATGGATGCGGTGATCGGTCTCGCCGGTGGTCATATAGCTGCGGAGCACCTGGGCGGTGGTGTCCATGATTTCGTCAAAATCCTTTTCATGACCGATGGCCAGGGTCAGGCCGGGCAGCGACATCAGGGTGTTGCGGGCGATGACCGTGCCCCAGGGATAGCCTGACAGGATGAAGTGGCCGTCTTTATCTTTGAAATAGAATTGCTTGGCAGCATTTTTCAGACAGTTGTAGAAGCTGGTGCGGGGTGTGCGCGATGCGATCTCCTTCTCATACATGCCTGTCAGCGATGCCGGATCCACGGGTTCGATGCCGGCCGAGAAGATTATCGACTCGCCCTTGCGGATGGGCACCTGGAAATAGCCGGGCACCCAGAGGTCCTCGGTATAGGGCACTCCGCGCTCGAGATCCTTGACGTATTCGATGTCCTTGTACCAGTGGCCGTCGTTGACCCACTCGCAGGGCTGCGAGAATTGCATGTAGAGATGCGGGAATCCGTTGTAGAGGCATGTGGCGATACCGTTGTCCACCTGCTCGATATTGTGGTTGATGGCATCGTTGGCTATGCACAGCGAGTTGCTCTCGCGGAATGCCAGAAACGGCCTGAACTGCAGCATGGTCTCGGAGTGGGCCTCCACCAGGGTGTAGCGGATGAGGATACGGTTTTCCTGAGAGATGAAGATCTTTTCCTTGGTGAGGATCACGCCGCCCACGCGATAGGTCATGCGGGGCACGCTCTCGCAGTCAAACTCACGGATATACTTGTGTCCGTTAGGATTGTACACCCCTCCCTTGTAGCGGTGAATGCCGAGATTGAAGGGAGCGCCGTGCTGGATCACGGTCTCATCAAGCGACGAAAGCAACACATGCGGCTTATTGCCCAGCTCGGGGACAGGGATCACCAGCAGGCCATGCTGCTTGCGGGTGTTGCATCCGACAAGTGTGGTGCAGTGATAAGCTCCGGCCTGGTTGGTGCGGAGCATCTCCTTTGTCAGCGACTGATCGAGGTTGATGAGTAGGTTCTTATCAAATTTAAGATAACTCATTTTATTGTATTTTGGTTTTATATTTTGTTCACACCTTTATTCATGGTATCGGTTATGGCAATTTTTATCGT
>CAZBWZ010000083.1:0-10077 GCA_964495725.1 uncultured Bacteroides sp. | reverse complement strand
CGTCTCAACCGCATGATAGCGGTGCAGAACGAGCTGTCACTTGCCTCTAACAAGCGTGACATCGGCAAGACTTTCGATGTGCTTGTAGAGGGTGTGTCGAAGCGCAGCAACCAGCAGATGGTGGGCCGCACATCGCAAAACAAGACCTGTGTGCTGCCCCGCGGAGAAGTCAGGGTAGGTGATACAGTAAAGGTGCGTGTCACCGACGCCACCTCGGCCACTCTACTTTGCGATCTCGCGTGATATGATTATGTTTTAATTATGGTCATTACCACCCCTCCACGAGGAAGGAGTGTGAATGAATCCGGCAATTGTGAAGACTTGGTTATCTTCCATTTATCGGAGCATCCCGGGATGTTGTCTTCAAATATCTCCACAATGTATTCTCCGGAGTGTACACCGAGTCGTGAATAGTCGATCCCATTTATTTCAACATCACTGTCCGTGCCGTTGATTAAGGATATCCACCAGTTATCACCTTTTTTTCTGGCCAGGATGACGTATTCTCCGGGATATCCCCCAAGCAATAATGTTTCATCCCATGCTGCAGGGAGAGCAGAAAGAAAATCCCGCACTTGCCGTGGTTGAGCAAGGAAGCTTTCCGGTCTATCGGCAAGGTGCTGTATTCCCGATTCAAACAATGCTGTAAGCGCAAGCTCGTGGGCATCAGTAGTGATATGCGGATGTTGTGAATCAGAGAACGCACATGGGGTATAATCCATTGATCCTACAACATTGCGGGTGAATGGCAGAGTTGCATTGTGGCAGGCTGCGTTGCCGGTAAGCACGGGGAGATTGTTATACCATTCCTCACCGTACACGGCCTCGGTGGTGATAAGATTGGGATAAGTACGCTGCCAACCTCTCGGTAGCGGAGCTCCATGGAAATTCACAAGGAGATTATGACAGGCGGCAGCCTCAAGCAGCTGCTCCATATATTTCCAGTTCAGATTAGTGTCACCTGAGAAGAAATCTATCTTCACGCCTCTGACTCCTATCTCCTCACACCATGTAAATTCCTTCTCAAGGTCTTCGGGTGTGTTCAGGCGGAATTTCGGCCCAGGGGCTCCGTCTACCCAGCCGACTGAAGAATTATACCATATCAATGGTCCGATATCTTTACTCAGAGCATAAGCAATGGCATCTGCCACGGTAAAGCCATCCTTCATTTCATCCCACCCGGCATCAATCAGAACGTATGGCAGTCTTAGCTCTGCTGCAAAATCGATGTATTTTCTGATAATTTCAAAATCATTTGATCCATGATTGTAAGCCCAATATATCCATGCCGCGACTCCTGGTTCTATCCATGAAGTGTCATTCAGGCGGCTGCCTGCTGAATTGTCAGACACAAGAGTGGATTCCACAATATCTGACAGGCTCCCGGCAATGAATGTCTGCCATCCTCCGTCTTCACACCCGTCAGCTTTCAGATTGAATCGGTTACCACCGAGCTCAAACATGCTCGTACCCGCTTCATCTGATGTAATTCCGGATTCTGTCAACAGACCAAAATATCCATCGCAAAATTCAAATAGCGCAGGGTATCCGATCCTAATACCGGGTCTCAAATCCATATCCTTATTATAGAACTGCTCATAGCAGTCCGTCCATTCCTGTAGCCAGGTATGTACAGGATCTACCAGTTCAATTGTCGAATCCCCTTTCTTCTTCCAGGCGAAGCCGTCATTGAAAATCCTGACATAAAGTGTATCATCATTGGCGAGCAGATATTCATATTCACTATATATATTACGGCAATGCCTGCGCTTTCCGGTCACCATTTCATATTCCACGATATTACCTGCAATTTCTCCTATCAGAGCGTACTCTCCACATTCGAGATTAAGAATCTGGAGAACCTCATCATTCCTGTTGAGTGCTCCGAAAGATAGCCCTTTATCAAAAGGAGTTACGGTAAAGACATTTTCTGCGTGAAAAATATTCATTCCAAGTAGTAAGGCACCTGCTGCCGTGATAGCTTTGCGTCTCATATACACATTACATCTTTACATTAATACGATTGCCCGCATACATCACTTCTTTATTTCTTCCATCAGGCAACACAACATTGAAAGTGCGCGTTTCAGGCATCCCATCAAACGCCCCTTTCCGGGGCTCGACGGTGAGTGTATTATTCCGGTCAATCCATTTCATCACAATTTCAGAGTATTTCCCGTCAAGATAATTATAGTTATCACCCTCATCTTCGTATAAGGTAAATTCAGCGTCGGCCCCCGGATAAATATTTATGGTCAGGTAATCCCAGGTTTTCTCTGATACGTAGTGCATGTCTTCAGCAAGAGGCAGTATGCTGCCGGCTTTAATAAAGACAGGAGAATATGCGAGTGGAGCATCTGCCATAATGAACCGCCCTCCTTCATATAGTTTGTTGCTCCGGAAATCATACCATGCGGTACCCTCGGGTAGGTATACTTCGTAGCTTTTATCAACCGTCCAGTCAATTGCCGGCCAGCCTTCAGAATTTGTATCGGCATCTTTCTTGTCCCACCCGGTCATTTCATTAGTATTGACTACCTTTTCTTCAGTATATAGCGGCTCCACGACGGGACATACAAGAATACTGCGACCAAACATGAATTGACGGTTGTTATTCCATGTTTCTTTATCGTTTCTGAAATCCATGAATAGAGCACGCATAAAGCTGTCATCATTAGCGCTCACTCTTCGGGCTGTACTATAGATGTATGGCAAAAGACGGTAGCGGAGCTTAACAGCATCTACAAGAGCATCATACACAGGTTGCCCCTCCTTTCCGAAATAGTAGATTTCTCGGTATGTATCCGCTCCATGACTCCGCATCATAGGATTGAAAAGGCCAAACTGCATCCAACGTGTATAGAGCTCCTGAAATTGAGGATTCTGAGAGCCGGATTTGGGATCCCAGTTTCTGTTGTAGCTGCCGGAGAAGAATCCGCCGATGTCGGTGTTTACATTAGGATTGCCTGTGAGAGTATGGTTGAGGACAAGTGGCACCTGTTTACGAAATGAATCCCATGAGCTGGCCACATCGCCACTCCATGACTGTGAGCCGAATCGCTGTTGACCTGTAAAGAAAGATCTTGTCAGTATAAACGGACGTTTTTGTCGGTCTACCTCTCGCTGGCGTGAATCTACACCCCCCACACACATATATGGAAATAGATTGCGTACCGATCTGTATGAACCGAGCGCGCATGGCTGGTCAAGATCAGAATCTTTATATTGGATATGGTCTGGGTCGGTAGAATCCATCCACCAAGCGTCGATACCCATCGTATGTAGTCGTCTCAGATGATTCCAGTATATATCGCGGCCTGTCTCACTGTACGCGTCATAGACACGTACTCCCGATAGATAATCGCGACGCGGAGGCCATTCTGTAAGCCCGGACTCCGGCCACGTCTCGAAGTGAAACAGCAGATCTTTTTCTTTAAGCTCCTTATATTGCTTGGTCTGCGGACCGAAACTCTGCCAGATACTTATGGTGATGTGAGCATTGTTGTCATGCACCTTGTCAATCATTTCCTGAGCCCGGTCGAAATCAGGATTAATAAACTCCATGGCATTCCACGTATAATTACTTCCCCAATATTGCCAGTCCTGAATTATGCCGTCTAAAGGTATACCGAGATCACGGTATCGGTCAACAACCTCGAGGAGTTCATACTGTGTCTTATAGCGTTCGCGGCTTTGATGAAAACCATAAGTCCAGAGAGGTACCATCGGTACGCTTCCGGTTAGCCACCGGATATCGGCGATAACGCCGTCAGCATTACCACCATACATGAAGTAGTAATCAACCATATTTCCGACCTGACTCTCCATCTCAAGTGTCTCATCATCGTTGAGTGTCGTCGGGGAATAATTATCCCAAAAAATTCCATACCCCTTTATGCTCTGGAAGAAGTGGGCGAAGTCTTCAAGATTAGACTGCTGCATGAGTCGGTGTTCACCTCTCTGTGACAATTTGCCATTCTGCAACATACCTATTCCATAAATGGGCTCATCCTTTTCGAGAGCCCAGCTTTGCATCACTTTGTAGGCGCCCTTGTCTATTCCATCTGCAATCGGGGTGAATCCATATCTACCTTCAGCTACAAGCAATTCACCGTCAGGCTTGAAGAAACTTACTTTACCTGTTTCATTATCCACAGTCACCTTAAGTGCCCGTGTCTTATATTCGGTTGAATTATTGGCGGAATTACGGGCTACTTTCACATCTTCGGGCAGTGCGGTCACAACAATAGATTCTCTACTGATTACAGTGCTATCTGGATATTTCTGTATTCTCACAATCTGTGGTGTATAGAACCTCACCGATATGTTTTCACCAGCAGAGGCGATAAGTGCGGTTATTGTCAACAGACACCCAATAAATACTTTCATGTGTTATAGTTGTTAATGGTATTTGATGATGGTATGCAAAGATAATGGATTTAACTCAAAATTAGTGACAAACTTGAAATATCTTAGTTTTTTTTTCGTTATACCTATTGTATTTCATGGTATCAGCTTCGCTGATGTATGATAAATCGTGAATGGACTGAATTAAAGGTAGGGATATAAGATTATGAGAAGACTGCAGATTGTGATTTTACTACTTTTGGGCGTGGTGACATCCAAAGCCCAAATCATTGAGAACGGCGAATCAAATATTATGTGGGGAGCCCGGGCTACCTTTGATGTCAATCTGCCCGGTAAGGTACACAGCAATATAATTGATGACCGGATGTTTCGTAACGGCACAGGTGGCACATTAGGCGCTGTCTGCAATATTTACCTCGGAAAGAAGTTTTACGTCGAGCCGGCTGTGTCTTTGTTTTACGACACTTATTCATACAAGGGGGTAACCATAATGGGTGACCATGATTATATGGAGAGCGATCCGGGTGTGTACAAATTCGGCATACGTATTCCTGTGGTATTGGGCTACAGCTTCAGCATCTCCGATATGCTGTCTGTCTCACCGTATACCGGACCGGAAATGAGTTATGCGTTTGACGGCAGAATTAAGGTGGATGATAAGGATATGCTGGGTCTTGATGATGATTCGCTCTTCGGCGAGTATGGCGATCAGCGCAGGTTTGAATGCGGATGGAAAGTCGGTGTCGCTTTCTTCTCAGGTATGTGGAGTTTCAATATCGACGGGACAATAGGAATGACCAACCTTATGAAGCATGGACTTAAGTTCAGGGAAAACCGTGGCAGCGTAAGCCTCACCCGATATTTCTGATTACATCATAATTATACGATAATTATAAGGATAACCGTTGAGATGCACATGCTCCTCTCCACGGTTATCCGTATAATTCTGTTCAGGTTACGATTTCAGGAATGAGCGGAGCACCGCAGCAAACTGCACCGGATTATCGAGGAAGCTGTAGTGACCGCAACCGGCAAAAGATACGAGTCCGGAGCCGGGGATCAGTTTCTCCATCTTGCGTGCATCGCCGATAGGTGTGGCCGTGTCATTCTCGCCCCATATCAGCAGCGTAGGAGCTTTTATGGCGGGCATAAGGTGACACAGGTCTTCGTTGACCACCTTGGACATGATCGCCCTCATGCGCGGGGATGCACCGCGGTAGTCGCTTGATCCGCGTTTTGCACGCTGGCGTTCGATGAATTCACCGCCTTTTTTCTTTCCCATGGTCAGGAGAGCCAGACGTTTCATAGCCTTGAACTGATACACCTTTAGATAATATGACAGAGAGCGGCGTGGCTTCACCCCGGCAGCATCTACCAGGATGAGCTTGTCCACATCGTGGCGCGAGGCATGGATTATGCCCACACGTCCACCGAAAGAGTGTCCTAACATAGACGGACGCTCTATGCCCAGCTTTTCGATAAACTCAGCGAGCATGTCGGCATAGTCGTAAACATCCCACACCTCCGGTGGCTCTTCTGATTTGCCGAATCCCGGGAAGTCGATGTTGTAGACCTTGTGGGTGTCCACGGCGACACGTTCGACTGATGCAAGGGTGGTGGTGTCGCATCCCCAGCCATGCAGCAGTATTATCGGTCGGCCTTCTCCCTGCTCTGTATAATGCACCTTGGTGCCCTTGAGTTCGATATATTTGTCCATGAGTCAGAGTATCATTGATAATCGTATTCAAGTTTGAAGTCGTCAACCCACAGCGTAGCGCCGTTTCCGCCGGTGAAGAAATCGCCGTATTTACTTGCGGATGCTGTGATAAGTATGTATTTCGGCACTCTTGAGGTAGATACATAATCGAGCGTGATGTCAAACGGCACATATGCGTCTATATCGTCACCGCTCTGGAATTTGCCGTAGGCTATCACCTCCGGCCCATCGGGGTCGAAGAGATGTCTGTCCTTGGGATTAGTGCGGATCTCGAAGGGCTCATCAGAGTCGATCAGGGCTATCCACACCACGCAGGTGTCAGGTCGTCCTTTCA
The DNA here is from genome assembly GCA_964495725.1 of uncultured Bacteroides sp. Lineage (GTDB taxonomy): Bacteria > Bacteroidota > Bacteroidia > Bacteroidales > Muribaculaceae > CAG-873. The sequence goes on along the minus strand of CAZBWZ010000083.1, from coordinate 3,658 downwards.
GGTCTTCGTAACCTGAGGTAACGGATGATATGGCAGCAGTCTTATATTTAAGATAGCCTGTGAGCCGGGTGGGACGCTGATTGAATTCATGACCGAACGACAGCACGCCGTTGGTACCGTCGGTACGTACATAACGTCCTACGAAAATATTCCCGGCTGCGAGCTTGCCGAGCACTGAAATGCCGACGAATTTGGTCTGTAGCATGGCGGCCTGCCCAACACCTGTCACAGTGTCATCTGTCGGCACGGTGTTGCTCGGACCTAATGTTGTGGCACCTTTGTTACCCGAGTCCCATACTTGCTCACCTCCCTCTGGCCAAGGATCCCATACCTTGCCGTCGAGCCACCAGCTGTCAAAGTCGCTGTTGGGCACCTGCAGGAGGCTGCCCGTGGTGAATTCCAGCACCTCACCGGCTGCATTGTCTGAGATAGCCCTTGCCTCGTATGTGGCGAGTGGCGATAGTCCGATAATACGGCCGCAGAAGTCACCTCCATCGTGGGTTATCCAAGAATCAGGAGCGGTGAGCCACTCGGTGTCGCCTTTAATGCGGTATTCCACTGTGTTGTGCCGTCCGGCCAGCGCCTGTCCGTAGACCCATCCTACACATGTCCATCCGTCGGCCGAAAGGGTGGTGACTTCGGAATCGGTCTGACTTACGGTAACGGTCCATTGCTGTTTGTGGCCATAGATGTCAACTGTAATCGTGACAGGATCGGTGAAATCTACGGCAGAGCCTTCAATCATAGGTTGTGCAGTGGCTCCGGTAGGCCAGAGCTTGCAACGCTCTACAGTCACTGAAGTCAATGGAGTACGCTTGGTGACATATGCCGTCACGGTGTGGGTATCGGCGTTGATTTCAGATGTGCCTACCTGATTCTGTACGGTGAAATATCGCTCGATATCCTGACGGGCGGTGAGGGTCCAGACATAGTCCTGATAAAGACTTAGCGTCACTGATAGATCTGAAGAGAGATCGATAGGCTTGTCGAGCACATCGCCGTACACACGTGCATCCGGCGTTACTGAATACTTGTCGATATTCACACCATAGATATTGGCCTCCTCCGGCAGATAGAATGTGACGGTGAGGTTGGCTGAATCTATCAAAGCCGGACGAAGCTGACCTTCGGCTGATATGCTCAGAAAGTTGGCCTGGATATGAGGATAGGGTATGTCATTGGAGATACATCCGGCTATCATGACAAGAGAAGTGATGGCCGCAATCATTGCTGCTGATTTGCAGCGTATGGCAGAGGTATGTCGTAATATTTTCATAGCTTGTCTGATTATATCACCACGAGGAGACCGAAGTTGAGGTTAAAGATATTGAATTTGAAATTTGCACCCGATGACACTCTGTGTCCGTCGTCGGCACCGTTGGTGGTCTGTTGCTGGTTGGTATAGTGTACGCCGAATACGCCGAACGACAGATTGAAAGCCACGTAATCCTGAATGAAGATACATAGACCGGGGCTGAAGTTGAGATTGACCGATGTCGATGTGGTCTTTGTATCGAAAAGGTCGTCACCGTAGTAACGTTTGAATCTCGAACTGCCGGATCCGAGGTCAAGGGCAACTTCGTTGAATATCGCAAACCGTTTGGCCATGCCCAGTCCCACATAATTACGGTAGAAGATGCCCATCTTATAGTTGGATGAGTAGTAGCTCACATCGTGGAGCGAGAAGTTGAGGTCGTCATCAAAGTCAATGGAGAGACTCTTGAGGTCGGCGACTCCTCTTGAATAGTCGAAGCGCATACCCAGAGCCTGGTTGTTGTCGATGAAGTATGATACAGAGGGCTTGATGGAGTAGATCTTTCCCTCGAAGTTGAAGTCTTTGGCGTAAGAGAGGAGCTGGAGATCCTCGGTGTTGAGACTGCCGTAAGCCGCAGTGATGCCGAAGGCCCATGATTTTTTTGGGATATAGAGAAAATTGTAGAGCCCACGGTCATAGCGTCCGTAGTTGCGTTGCGGCAGTATCATCGACACTGTGTCAGAGTCTATGATGACCTTGTATTCGTCGGGGATACTATCGAGACTGACGGGATGTTTCCTGACTATGCGGTTGGTCTGTATTTCTTCAGGAGACGGTAATTCGGCAGAATAGCCCGATATTCCTGATAGTGCGCATATCATTAATATGATGTATCTGAGATTCATGCTTACAGAGAATAAGTGATAATGGATGGTTATAGATAGAATGCCACACCGAAGGCGATGGAGAAGAGATTGACCTTGAAGTTGGCGTGCTTGCTGTTGAATTTCGAAGTGTATATCTGATCTGTTATAGCCTTATTGTGATTATAGCTGAATCCGAGTACACCTACATTCACCTCTATGGCTGAGTAATTGTTGAGAAACATCACGAGACCTGGCGACAGACCTACGTCGACATTGAAGTTGGTCTGATATGTGCCGGTGAGGTCAGCGCCCTCGCCATCACAGATTTTTGACTGGCCTCCGCCCAAGGTGAACTGCATCTCGTTGAATAGGCCGAAACGTGTGTTGTCTCCGAGACTGAAATACATGCGCATCGCCGCAGTGCCCGAATACGAGTGGGAGATGGAGTAAAGATTATTGATATCGTAGTCAGTCTCGGAATCCACCTTGATATCTGCCGAATTGAGACGTGTCTGCATACGCGAATATGTCACACGTCCGCCGGCCGCGAGATTATCCCTGAATGTGTAAAACAGCATGGGACTCACCTTGAAATCATAGCTATCGCCATCGAGCGACTCTATGATAAGGAATTTGTAGTTGCTCTGGTCGGATTGAGAATAGTTGACGCTGAGACCGGTAATCCACTGTCCCTTGGGCACGAAAGTGATGTGTTCGAGATTGCGCTCAAACCGCTTCTGCGCCGATAGGGGCATCAAAGCCGTAATAATGGCGGCGAGAAGCATGATCAGTTTTTTAGTACTATGAGTCATGATTAGAGATTTTCGTGTTGTGACGTAGATATTAATTGATGTTAGTAAGAGAATGAAAGATCATCAATCCACAGTGTGCTGCCCACAAAGGATGCTGTCTCAAGATTGGCTGTCACGGGTACACCCGTGTCACCTGAGGGGCCGCTCGAAGCAGGTACGGATGACATGATCATGATCCGGATGCGCGTCACTGCGGTGTTGTAAGTGAAGTAATGGATTGGAACGTTGAACGACCGGAAGTCTGGGGCAGTGGCAAACAGATATTCTCCCTGACCCACGAGTATGGCGCTTGAGCCGGAGTCATTCAGCAGTTCTACCACAATCTTTCCGTTGTCACCCACCTCGGTCACGTCAGGCAGATATTTGAAGAATCCATCGAGTGAGGACGGTCGTGATCTGAAGGCGAGGCCCTCTTCATATGTCTCTGACATAGATACGGGATCAAATACGTATTTGCCCAGGAAGAGACGACCGGCCGATACGTTGACGTGTGAGGGCCGGTTGGTGTTGTATGGCACGAAGTTGTTGTCGGCCTGTACCGACGGCGGAATGGGCTCACCGTCAAGTGACCAGCCCACTGACCTTATCATCATGGATTTAGAGCCTGAAGCCGACTGAGAGAAATCGATTGCCGCCGATGGTTGCATATACCATGTGTTGTGGTATGATGCGCTGCGGCACAATGTCTTGTTATTGATGGATGCCCAGTTTTTCTTGGGCCAGTA
>CAZBWZ010000082.1:0-10242 GCA_964495725.1 uncultured Bacteroides sp. | reverse complement strand
TTGATGTTAATTAGTGTTAATTGTCGGCAACTACCTAACTATTAGCAATCTAAATATCACAGAATAATAAGATAAAAAACGTCTAATCCGTATTATTCCGGTTGCGGCTGGATTTTCAGAGTATGAGGGCCCCACGAGAGCGAGCCGGGATACGGCTCATCGCATGGACGCTTACGCCCTATCCTCATACCGGTCATACCACTGCTTGGTTCCGGCCATCCTGATGTTGGATATTATTATCTCCACGATCTTCACTATATACCCTATGGCCGCCGCAATGAGTATGATCTCTCCGCACACCGGCATAAACATACCCATCACATACATTATATTTACCATCAGGGCCACCACCAGAAAGCGCACCACCATGTCGGCGATGCCCTCACACAGCATTATCGTCTCAGCCAGGCACAATATCAGGCACAGCACACCCAGCCCCATATCCTGGGATGACATGAATGAGTATACATCATCGAGTTCATCGATAATCTCCATCGACGACATGGTATATCGCGTCAGTCCCATCAGCACGAACATATACATTACGAAAGTGCCCAGATAAGGATTGGTATTGCACTTGTCGGAGCACACGATCCTGTCGAGTTGCGACATCCACATCGTGAGGTAAGATGTAATCTGAGATGTTATATGCGCGGCTTTCATATTCAATATATATACAGGATGGCCAGGATAGCTACTCCATAGCCCACGAAGTATCTGTTGACAGGCGACCAGTGAGGCATGGAGAAATCGTCGGTCTTGGCGCTGAACGGCTCTGAATGGCACAGGCGCCAGCACCCCTCGGCCGATAACAGCAGCACAAACCAGGCCAGATAGGAGCTAAGATGGTTGTTCACCTCCCAATCACCGAGCAACGACGAGCTGTTGGTGTAATTCTGCAGCCAGCAGAAATACCTGCACACATCGCCCAGATACGGCAGCGGCACCATCGCCACCCACGCCAGCGCGTCCTGGCTGAACTTGCCGCTGCTGAGCAACACCGTGTGCATATACATCGACAGCATCACGAAGCCGATGCAAGCCACCAGCAGCACCGGCGTGTACACACTGTCATACCTGTCGAGCTCGGCATATATGACAAAGGTGGCCAGCAGAGAGAAGAACGCCACTATCACACCCTGACACACAGCGAATATCTCAGCGATGGAGGTAGAGGCTATGGAATAGAGCATATAGAAGCCAAACACGGCCAGCATACCCACCGGCACAAGATACCATGACATGAGGTCATCGATAACATCGGCAAACTTGAGCACGCGCACGATTACGTCAATCACCACCACGAGCACGAATGTGCCCCCGGCTATATCCTGTCTTCTCTTTATCTGTCGTTGTGTAAGCATCGGTATCCAGATTGCGGCTGATTCATCAAATTCACGTCAAAATTACAATAATAATTCAATCTCACAAAATCTCACATATTTTTGAAACACTTGTGTAACTGTGATGTGACATCACACGTCCTCACAAGATGTGCGATATGTTTCCGCGGCATATCACGCGCACCGGCCGGCAGGAAAATCATTTTGAAAAATCATATCATTTACATACCTTTGTAATCTGTAATACGTCAGTTGACAATAAGAATCATATTAACACCCCCTCATCGATCCGACATGCGCAGTCCAGAGCTCATAACATACTATCTGATATTGATGTCGATTCTGTGTGTTGTCAAGGCACTGCCCTTGCTCAGCTCTCCTGACAACATGCAGCAGATCAGAGGCGACCGCAATATGGTCTTAGGCACGCTGGTGTCGCTTTTGTTGATATATTGGTTCGGTACCCGTCAGATCTTCTCGGGCGGATACATCGACACGTCCAATTACGCCCAGGAATACCTTATCCTACCACCGGAAATCAGCGTGCTGCGCTTCGAGGGTGAATGGATATGGACGCTCTTGATGCTGACGTGCAAATCGCTTGGACTTGATGTGCAGGTATTCATCACCATCGTCTCGGCCGGATACATCCTGCCACTCATCCCGGTGGCGAAAAAGATAGTGCCGTCCGATCCCTACATGGGATTGCTGGTGATTTATAGCTCGCTGTTTTTCGTGCCGTTTGGTGTCAACGGTATCCGCAACGGATTGGCATGCAATCTGCTGCTTCTTGCCATAGCCTATCTTTTAGAGGGCCGGTACACTATATGCGCTATTATTACATTCATCTGCTTCGGCATACACCGCAGCACACTATTACCGATCGCGGCAGTAGCTTTTTCAGTATTTTATTATCGCGACGTAAAAACTCTAATCTATCTATGGCTTGCATCCATCTTCGTATCACTGATTGCCGGAGACTGGTTTATTGAGTTCTTTGCCGGTCTGGGATTTGACGACCGTATGTCACAGTATGCCCAGGATCTTGACTCAGACCAGTTCTCAAGCACGTCGTTCAGATGGGACTTCCTGCTCTACAGCGCTGTGCCTGTATGGTTCTCATGGTATGTATGTGTCAAGAAGCGCATCAGCGACAATTGGTATAATGCCATCTGCTGCACCTATCTGCTGTGCAATGCCTTCTGGGTGCTTGTCATCAAGGCAGCCTACAGCAACCGCTTCGCCTATCTGTCATGGTTTATCCTGCCGCTTGTGATCGTGTATCCGCTTGTGATATTGCCGGTGTGGCATGATCAGGACAACCGCACAGGCATGGTACTGATAGCCTACATCGCCTTCACATTTTTCATGAACTGGTTCTGGCAGACATTCTGAGCGGCAAAAGACCATCCATCCGCTCACAACGACCTATCAACATGTATAAGAGAATATTCAAACGCATGATCGACATCACCTTCTCCATCATAGTGCTGGTGGCCCTGTCGCCCCTGCTCCTCGCCGTAGCCATCTGGCTGCGGATATCCAACGAAGGCGCGGGCGTGATATTCACGCAGCCTCGACCAGGAAAAGGCGGCAAGATATTCAATCTCTACAAATTCAAATCCATGAACGACAGGCGCGGCAGCGACGGCGAGCTCCTGCCCGACGAGCAGCGGCTCACACGGGCAGGCCGTCTGGTCAGGGCCACATCGATTGACGAGCTGCCACAACTCATCAATGTGCTCAAGGGCGACATGTCGCTCATAGGTCCGCGGCCGCTGCTGGTGCAATATCTGCCTCTCTACTCACCCCGGCAGATGCGCCGCCACGAGGTGAGGCCCGGCATTTCGGGATGGGCCCAGTGTCACGGCCGTAACGCATTGAGCTGGTCAGAAAAATTTGAATATGACGTATGGTATGTCGATCACTGCACATTCCTCACCGACGTAAAGGTGGTGCTCTCCACCCTCCGCAGCATCGTGAAGCGCGAAGGCATATCATCAGCCACATCCTCTACAATGGAGCCGTTCACCGGCAACAATTAGCATTGCCCGGACCGCACAATACCCGATTGTAGACCACACATATAATATCACACATATAATATAATATATAGAGATCAATTTATATCTGTAACCCACACTTTAGATCACATCATACACATCATCTTATGTCAATATATATATATGGAGCCAGCGGCCACGCAAAAGTGGTGATCGACATACTCGAAGCCTGCGGCACCCGCATCGACGGACTTGTAGATGATAATCCCGACATAAAAAATCTGTCGGGCTATGAAGTAGGACGCCAATCGCCTGAAGATGCCGAAATCATAGTGGCCATCGGCAACTGCGCCACACGTCGCCGTGTGGCCGAGCAGTCGCAGCGCAAGGCCGCACCGCCAGCCGTACACCCCTCGGCCGTGGTATCTCCGCGTGCGTCCGTGGGCGACGGCACCGTGGTGATGCCGGGCGCCATCATACAGGCCGACACCATTGTCGGACGCCACTGTATCATCAACACCAAGGCATCGGTGGACCATGAGTGTGTAATCGGCGACTATGTGCATATCGCCCCGGGGTGTACCCTCAGCGGTAATGTCAAGGTGGGCGAAGGTACATGGATAGGAGCCGGAGCCACGGTAATACAGGGTATAAACATCGGACGCGACTGCTACATCGGAGCCGGTGCCGTGGTGGTAGAGGATATACCCGACGGCGTATTGGCCTACGGCGTACCGTGCCGCATAGCCGACAAGAGCAACCCCCATGCCCACACTCACTGAATTCACATAATGAACACATATCAAGAATAACAACCCGTAAAAGTCACCAAATAATATGGAACGCATACTATTATGTCTCGCCCACATGTCGGGCAACGAAAAGAAATATATCGATGAGGCCTTTGCCGACAACTGGGTGGTGCCCCTGGGGCCTAACGTCAACGCCTTCGAAGACGAGCTGCGCGAATTTGTGGAGAGCGCGCCCGACGGCAGCCGCATGGCATGGAGCATCAGTGAACCCAAGGAAGTGGTGGCCCTGTCATCGGGCACCGCGGCCGTACACCTGGCCCTGATCAATTGTGGCGTAGGCCCCGGCGACGAAGTGATGGTACAATCCTTTACATTCTGCGCCTCAGCCAATCCGGTGGCATATCTCGGCGCGGTACCCGTATTTGTAGACTCCGAGCCTGAGACCTGGAACATGGATCCCGAGCTCCTCGACAAAGCCATCGCCGACCGCATTTCACTTACCGGCAAGAAGCCCAAAGCCATCCTGCCCGTATATCTCTACGGTATGCCCGCCAAGATAGATGAAATCATGGCCGTAGCCGATAAATACGGCATCCCCGTGATCGAAGACGCCGCCGAAGGCATGGGCAGCCGCTACCGCGGACGTGTCACCGGCACATTCGGACGCTACGGAGTGCTGTCGTTCAACGGTAACAAGATGATCACCACCAGCGGCGGCGGCGCCCTGATATGCAGCTCCGCCGACCAGAAACAGCAGACAATGTTCTATGCCACGCAGGCACGCGAGAGCTATCCCTACTACCAGCATGAAAAGATCGGCTACAACTACCGCATGAGCAATATATGCGCAGGTATCGGCCGCGGACAGATGACGGTGCTCGACGAGCATATCGCGCACCACAAACATGTGGCCGCCCTTTACCGCAGTCTCCTCGCCGATGTCAGCGGTGTGAAATTCCATGACGCGCCCTCAGCCGACTACGACCCCAACTTCTGGCTCAGCACCATCACGCTCTCTGAATCGCTGCGCGTCAAGGGGCAGGATGATGTATACTCGGCAGTGGTGGACGGGGCCGTGGGCGGAGCAGCCGGTGTCACCCACCGTGCCGCATCAGCCCATACATCATGCGAGCCCAACGCCAACGTCGAGGCCATGCGCATCGCTCTCGACCGCAAGGGCATAGAGAGCCGCCCGCTGTGGAAGCCCATGCATCTGCAGCCCGTATACGCCGGAGCTCCGGCATATACCAACGGAGTGAGCGAATCGCTCTTCAAGACAGGTCTTTGCCTGCCAAGCGGGCCGTGGGTCACCGACGACCATGTAACGATGATAACAGAGACCATCAAGCACAACATCGAGCGAGATGCCTGACCTCCTGACACTGCTGCATAATAAGAGCGGGCCGGTCTCGGCCCGCTCTTATTATGCACAACCTTTAATAGCGGTCACTGACCCTCAAGGAGCAGTTTCAGCTCTTCCTGACCGTCATCGTAGGCTTTCTGCGTATACTCCATCGCCTTGTTGCTGTCCTGGGCCACTCCGCGGCCAAAGCGGTAACACTCGGCGATATGGCGGTAGGTGACACCCCTCACAGCCCTCGGCACACTCAACGGATCAGTGAGAAACACCCTGTAATATTTCATCGCCTTATCGTAGTCTCTGCCGCACGCCTCACTGCCGCTGTAATACATGTTTCCGATCTGTGCGGCCGCATGGGCGCTGCCACGGTCAAATGCCTTCTTGTAATTGTCGAGTGCCTTGGCATCTGATTTAGAGGCAGCCAGGCCTTCACGATAGCAGTCGCCCAGACCTGCCAATCCACTGGCCGAGCCCGAGAGGGCCGCGTCGCTGAATATCCTGTAAGCGCGGTCGGGATTATTCGTGCTGCCCTCGCTGTGCAGCATCAGCATCGCCTGACTCACCAGAGCCTCCTTATCGCCATCGGCCTCGGCCTTTTCATAATACTGCATGGCATAATCAGGATTATATTTCACGTCGATACCGTTGGCATACATATCGCCGATGGCACGTGACGCCCCCGGGATGCCGGCCCGCTCGGCCCGCTCGAAGCACCGGTATGCCTCATGATAGTCGGCCGGGGTGCCGTGACCCTTCATATAGCAGTAGCCCAGATCGCACAAGGCTGAGTCGTTACCCAGCTCCACAGCTTTTGAGAATTCGGCGAAAGCCTTACCAGTATCGCGGCGCAGACCGTTTTTCGCATCCATGCGACATCTGCCCACAAACAGCAACGCATCCGGATTGTCCCTCTCCGCCGCATCGGATATCAAGGCCATGCCACCGCGTTTATCCTGTGAGATACCGTAACGCTTTGAGCCGTTATAATGCAGCATTCCCCATTCATACAGGGCATCCTCGCTGCCCATCTCGGCAGCTTTCACGAGCTGGCGGATATACAGCCTGTCAGCATCCTCCTTCTTGCCGTACATGCCCTCCTTGTACATCTGCGACATAAAGTATGCCGACTGGGCATCGCCTTTCTTGGCTGCTTTCTCAAAATATTTCCAGGCGTTCTTATTGCTGGCTTTCACACCGTGGCCCCCGAGATAGCACAATCCCATATCGCGTATGGCCGGCACGTATCCCTTTGCGGCGGCCTTCTTATACCATGCGAAAGCCCGCCCGTAGTCACGTGCCACCTCGCTGTTGCCATAGTAATAGCCTTCGGCCAGCCTGTACATCGCCTCGCGGTCGCCCTCGGCTGCCCTCTGCTGCAGCATGAGGGTCTCACGCCCTGAGGCCGTGACGGCTGACACAACAGCGATGATCAATGCAAGTATCCTGATCTTGTTCATAATTTACTGATTACTGATAATATCCCTGTACCTTGAGCTTGTTTATCACCTCGTCACCGGCCGGATCACCGCCTTTCTTTGCCATACGGGCATACTCATCCGCAGCCGCGTGATTGTTGTCATGGAGGTATTTCTTAGCCATCACACCCGCTGCTGCGGCCGATCCGCCGTCGGCCATGCGCTTGATCGCATCGTAATTGCCTTTCTGCACAGCGGCCTCAAGCTCGCTTGGCTTGGGTGCCTGAGTCTTTTTGACCGGGGCCGTCTTGTCAGGGGTCTGCTTGTTATTCTCGGCCACCGGTTTATTATCAGATTGTTTTTCTACAGGCGCAGTGGGTGCGGGAGCGGGGTTCTGTGGGCCGGGGTTGGTCCCGGGCTGCTTATCCTCATGTGCTGTGGCGCCCGGCGCCTGATAGGCGGCGGTGCGGCCGATGGGGGATATGCCCTTGTGCTCTCTCGGAGGGGGCGGGGTTGGCAGGTTGTTGACGGGCCTGACACCTCCGTCCGGGGCCGATGCCGTATCTTCTATCTCCACCACACTCGTCACCACTGTATTGATGTCATCCACAGGCTGCACCGTCTCAGTCACGGCACCGGCCTGGGTATCCTTTTCGGGCAGAAACTTAAGGCTCAGCAGGTTATCAAGCCCATACCAGTACACCCACGCGCAGATGGCGACGATAAGCAGGAACGACAGGTACGAACTCTTGCTCTTGAGCCAGTCGTAGGCCTTGCGCACGGGCGTGCGGTGCTTGTGTACATGGCGGGTGGCGCCACGCTGTCCTCTGGTGCGGTATCGTGTTCCCGATGTGAAGTGGGCATTCTCGTCCTTGGCGCCTATGCGCTCGAATCCATCGGAGACTTGTGTATGTGTATCTGTGTCAGTGGCGCCGGAGCCCACGCCGGAGTCTTGTCCCAGCGTCATATATGCGGGCAGCGCACTGTCGCTGTCATGTGCCTGTGATGACTGGTCGGCGGCAAGCTGTCCGAACAGCATCTCGGGTGTATTCCTGGTGTATCCGTCAGCCGGCTGCGGTGACGGGGAGGCGATGCCGAGCACATCCGGGGCAGGATGCTGATTTTTCAGCATCTGCGAGGCAAACTCGCGTATCTTTGTAGCCTTCGGGCGATCCCATGTGTTGAGCTGCATACATGCCTGGCAGAGCATCTGCAGCTCCTTTGACCAGCCACGGGGCAGTTTGGGGGGCAGCTGTCCATTGTGCTGAGCCGCTCCGCCGAAGTCGCCGAAGGGGGGCACACCGGTGCAGAGCTCGTATATGAGGGCTCCGAGTGTCCATATATCGCTTGACGTGAGGGGCAGGTCATAATCCGCCGAAAATCGCTCGGGGCTCATATACGCCATGGCCGCCGAGCGGCCGCGTCCTGTCTGCCTCACCATTATCTGGGTCACCTTGTAGCAGATACCGAAATCCGATATCAGGAAGCGGTCATCATCATCGATCATGATGTTGGCCAGCTTCATGTCCTGATGTATGATGGGCTCGTCAAGACCGTGCAGATAGGCCAGACCTGCCGCCACATCATGTACGAAATGCCACACGACACGCTCGTCCACCATGCCGGCAAGGGTGTCGGCCGAGCCCTTGGAGCAACATTTCATCACCAGATACGCGCCTCCGTTGCATACGTCCATTCCCTGCGGGGTGAGCAGATTCTGATGCGACACGCCTATGGTGTTGCCGTATTCGCGCTTCAGCTCCTTCATGCCGTCGGGAGTGAGCGGCGCATATATCTTCAGAGCCACCTCGGTGTCGAGTGTCTCGTCGATAGCACGCCATACCTGGCTGAATATGCCTGTGCCCAGACACTCGATCAGCAGGAATCTGTCGTTGATTATGGTCCCCTTGATAAACTTTGGCATCGGTGATTATGGTTTGAACATGAATTGACGGTTGCCCATCACTATCACATCGCCCTCGCGGAGCTCGATTTTGCGTGAGGGACGTATATATGTAGTCTGCAGGGCGCTGCAGTCCTCGATGCTCCATTTGCCGTCGGCATATGTGAGTCTGGCCTGCAAGTCACGCGCTATGGTATTGTTGGCGGGGTCGGTATTGCCTCGGTACAGGTCTACCTCATTGCCCGTACACACCACGATATTGCCTGCGGTCTCCGAGCCGTCGGCGCCGAGCATCTGCAGGCTGCACCCGGGTATCTGCTCATAGAGCGGACCGGCGGCCACAGTGTCATCTGCTTCGTCACAGGTGTCGGTCACGGCCGGCATGTCAGGGGTCTCCTCTGCCGGCTCGCTATCCCGTGACGGCATAGCCGGCTGCTGCGGCTCGTCGACGATATTGGCGCTGACACTGACGGAGGCTTCGAGGCGGGCCCCGCAATTATGGCAGAAATTCTGCGCGGGAGATACCTCAGTACCGCAGTCGGGGCAGATACCCTCCACTACCTCTATGGTCTGAGCCACTATCCTGGTGTGGCACACCGGACACTCGGCGGCGCCGGCAGGCAGGGGTGAGTCACACTCGGGGCAGTATCTCACCTCGGGAGCGGCAGCTGCCGTCGCCGGTTGCTGAGGCGCGGTCTCGTACTGCGGAGTCTCATACTGCGGAGTCTCATACTGTGCGGGGTTGTCGTACTGAGAGGGGTTGTCATACTGAGAGGGGTTGCCGTACTGCGATGGAGCGTTATATTGCGCCGGGGCATCATACCTCGGGGAGGCAGCATATCGCTGCGGCTGGTCGTCATACTGTGGAGCGGGCTGCTGGCGCGGCATACCGCCGTATTGCACGGCACCCTCGCCGTATGCCGGGCTCCGGTAGCCGCCGGCCGGCTGGGCGTAGCCGGCTGCGAAAGGCTGCGGCTGTGCCGGATTGCCGTATCGCGGATCCATCCGGTCAGCGGTGAATCCATATTCCGCCGATCCGTTGGCCGCTGCCGTGCGGCCCGCGTCATATCCCGGCGCCGGCATATCACCGAGGCGCTGCCGGGCCAGCAGATTATTACACTTCTCACATCTGTCACGATTATCTGGGTTATCCCATCCGCATTGCTTACACTTCATGGACTTTGGTAGATTACGATTGTAGATTAAACAAGCGGCGACCAAGGGTCGCGTACATATTTTGCAAAGATATAAAAAATTTATGTCTCCGCTAACTTTTTAGCGCACAAAAATCTTTTTTTTCAAACAGGTGCTATGTTTGATAATTATTGCTAACTTTGCACATTGCAACGGCATGCGCGCCAGATGCGCCCCTGCCCCACCACAAAAGAAACTATAACTGACACATTAACGGAAAACAGATATGGCACAATGGTTTGAATGTAAGATAAGATATGACAAACTGCAGG
>CAZBWZ010000081.1:0-10301 GCA_964495725.1 uncultured Bacteroides sp. | reverse complement strand
CTATCTTGCTGCTTAAGAAAATTTCACGAAAACAAAAAGTTTAAATCACTTCATTGAATATGTACCATGGAGAGTAACAAGAGATGTCCATGTATGACTTCCGCTGCTGTAGTTCGCCCAAAAACCGACGTCATCAATTGCAGCGGGAAGACCAACAGCTCGCATTATTGAGCCCAAAAGGACACAACGTTGAAGACAGGTCGCTTTTTGCTGATGAAGAATCGATAGTGGATTTAAAATATACGTAAATTTGGAACTACTGCTGGGCAGGTATTCCCATATGTGTTTGTGTAGACATTCATATGCCTCCTTCATGGTTTTTGCATTACAAACCAAAGGATAATACATATTGTAAAGACTATCGTTACAATTATTAGACAATATCTCATTTTCAAATCTATAAGGAAGAATGTAATTACAGAATAAGTCAAATGTAATCTCATTTTTCCAAGGCACATTATTCCAGACTTTGAATGCATGGTCAATATGCTTAATGAGAAAGTCTGCTGTGATATTTGTCAAATCCTCTTTGAATATTGGTTTATTGTAATTAGATAGACTATCCCAAAGATGATTTAAGGAAACCATATCAATTCGATTATGTGGATAGGCACATATCTGTTTTTCAATATCGTATATTGCCTTGCTGCAAAGGGTCCCATGGCCTGGCATATTCTCTATGAGGAAGGTGGCAGCTTTTAGTTTTAAAGAATCAGGTAAGGATGAATAGTGTTTCATAACCTTCTCCAGTTCTGCCCGGTTACTGCCAGACTTTGCCAATGAGTCCGATAACATAGTCGAATTTGTGCAGGAACAGAGATAACTTAATGATATGAAATTAAGTATAATATATATAAGTTTCATTATAATGATATTAGTTATTGAATTCTCATGATAGAACTATCTATCGATCTGTCAATAGATGTTTTCATTAACTTTTGTTTTTTACCTTTATTGAAGTTTATTGCCACTTTAACGTACATGTTCGATTGCTGGGTACGGTCATAGTAAGAGGTCCGGAATCCATATACGGAACTGGTATATTTTTGTTTGGCAAGATGTTTCTTAGAAAACAAGTTGACAGTTCCCAATTCAAAATGCCAATTATTGACCGTATATCTCACATTCGCGTTATAATGAATGAAGTCCGTAGCAATCACTCCTGAATTTGAAATATTTCTTTCAGGCGTCTTAATGGATACATTGAACAAAAAGTTTTTGAATATGTAATTGACGTCAAAAGAAGTCCGGAGTGTCGCTAGATGGTTGTTATAGCGACCGGAGAAAGAGGAATGAAGATAGGCTAATTCGCCCTTAAATCGAAGATTTTTTGAAACGGAATAGGTGCCGGATGCGACTGCTATATTTTGAATCAGTTTAGAGTCGCTGTCAAAAGTATATAGAATCTTATCACCGTAATCCACATATAAAGGAAGGGTAAGGTTGGTGAAGACGTTGTTGATTGCCATTATCTGGATATTAATCTTTTTTGCAACCAAGTTATACATGACTGCCGTATTAAACATACGTGACATCTTCAAATCCGGATTTCCTTTTTTTACCATGTATTCATTGACCGACTGCTCAACATCATTTAACGTATTGACTGAAGGAAAACTATTACCTGTGTTGAAGTTTAGAGAGAAAACATTGTTTGCTGACGGGGTGTATCTTAACATCAGGTTTATTCGTGGGTAAAGCTGATTAGTGCCATTGGTCCCTTTCAGCCTGTAAGTCAGTAGCGAACAGCCGACCCGGGTATTGAGCATGAGATACTTGTTGAAGGTCGTGATTAGACCGGATTGCAGTATCAGCTCATTAGTCATCAGATTCTGATGTTTCCCGGATTGTCCGTAATATGAATTGCTATTTGTGTATGAATCCAGCAAACTAATACTTAGTATATTGTATTGCGTATGTTTTGTAAAATTCGCATTGACGGAAGATTTGAACAGATTCTCGTTTACATCAGTGAGTGTATAGTAATCAAAATATTCATATTGTCTGAAATATCTGTTCTTGCCGTAAGTATTAGTCCATGATATTGAGATTCTGCGTTTTTTGGACAATTTAAAATCACCGTCAAGTTTCAGTGATGGTTTGTTATTCTCCGAGCGGGAGGTAGTCATGTTATCATGGATACTATTGATTTTCTCGATGGTTATATTATCAGGCTCATGCTCTCTGACAAACATCAGATTTGCGGAGAGAGACTTGTTGTCAGACCTACTGATTAATTGGGCTTGAAAATATTGTGAGTCCTTGATCTTCTTTTGTCCTTCTATAACCTTGTTTTGTTCGATGAGCTGATCACCAATGACATACGTGTCAGTTGTTGTACCGAGATTGTTGTTGTAGTTGTATTGTTCGTATCCTCCGAACATCTGGAGTGTAAGATTATTACGCGTGTACTGGGCCATTGCATTATAGGCACCCTCACGATATGTCAGGTTTTGTGAACCATCAATTGCAAGGTAAAGGCTGCCAGGCTCATTTTTCGTGATGATATTAATGGCGATATTATCAGTAACGTAGACTCCATAGGGCACATCGATATATTCAACTTTTTCGATTAATTTTGAGGGGATATTGTGTACTTCAGAATATGTTGCCTGCCGTCCATTTATATATACGGGCACCTCTTCGCCCATGTGGGTTATGTTTCCGGTCAGTCTATTGACATTAATTCCGGGTAACATGATATTATAGAGCACATCCTGACCTGAAGCTGCAAATTTGAGGTCGTCTTTACGCGGGAATATCATAAGTCCATATTCTGATTTGACGACTCTATCAGCCATGACTGTAACTTCATCCAACCTGTTAAGAGTTTCGGACAAATATACTGTACCTAAATCCACATCTGAGTCTGAAATCCTGAGGTTTATCCGCTCGCTTGAATAGCCGAGACATTCAACCAGAAGATAACCGGCGTGCAGGGATGTATCAATTTTGAAATTCCCGATTGAGTCCGTCAATGTCCCTGTTACAAATACTGAGTCAGGCATAAATAGTTTGATAGCGGCAGCCTCTATGGCTCCGTTGCTTTTTGTAGACACATGCCCACAAATGCTCCTGACACTTCCATAAATAGAAATAGAAGAAATGAATGAGATTATAACTGCAAATAAAGGTCTAAGTAAGTGTTGCGACATATTGGTTGAGACATATTAATATGAGTTAGCTAATTAAAAATAAGGTATTTGCCAGAAGCTATTCCTCCGTACCAAAAGGTAAAATTGTTATTGTAGTATTCTTCAATACAAATTTCGTTTATAACCGTATCAGATCTATGCTTAGTTATGATTGAGTATTGTTTTTTATACAAACTTGCATTGGTTTTATCTATTTTAGACATATAATTACGAGGCTCTATAAGATTTGGCAAAAGACGCAATGCTTCTGACAAAAATATAGATGCCCCGATTGTGTCTCCAGCCCATAGTTTGATTCGTCCAAGTTTAGCTTTCGATTTGGCATCATGTGCCTCATTCTTGTTGAAAATTTGAAATTTTATATTTTGGATTCGATTTGCAGAAATCGTGTCAATATATGAAGTGATTTAAACTTATTTCGAGTTATTAAATAAGTTTAAATCACTTCATAAGGATGGACGACAGCATACTACTTAACGCACAGCCGGAGTATGAATTTTTTGATCTTGATTACATATATGACCATAGGAAGATGAAAAAAGCCACACCTCTCACCCGTGAAGCGTTAAAGGAAAAGATAAACGACAGCAACACCTCGTCAAACACCCACGAATCAGCAATACAGCTCCTGTATAAACTGACCCTCCTGACCTCAGCCGATGTGGGAGTGCAGTTGGTCACTCTCTTCGTCAATACATTTGACACCCTCAACGAGTCGCCTCTCATCACCAAGTACCATGATGCAATATAACTGCCTAATCTCCATTCCATAAGCGACGCCCACACAACTTGTATTTTCCACGAGGGCCGCCTCGATATTTCGCGCGTTTCTTTTTGTTTTCGCGTGTGACAATAGGCATTATCTTGGGATAGGGAATAATTCCGAAGGCAGATCTCTCCGGCTCTGAAGAGCCACGCAGGATAGAGGCAGATGCATCGCAGATTTTCTGAATTCATTACTCAATCATCGAGAATTTTTGTAATTTTGCGACTCCGTAGGCATAGTGCCTGCGGAGTATGTTGTTTAAAAAATTAATTTTCGGAATATGGATTCCTTTTCTCTGTTCATAATCATTGTAGTGGTGGTATCGGCCGCTTTCGGCTGGTACAAAGGCTTCCTGCGCCAGGCCGCCCAGGTCATCGGCCTGCTGCTCGGCATAGCCGCCTGCCGCATCTTCGGCTCACAGCTCGCCACAGCCCTGTGCGGCGAGGAGCCCTCGGGCACCGACACCGTGCTCTATTACGTGATGGCCTACGTCGTGCTCTTCATCGTGGTGTACGTGCTGGTGTGGATATGCTCTCGCGCCATCAAAGGCGTGCTCAACACACTCAAGGTGGGCGTGCTCAACCGTATCGGCGGCGCCATCTTCTGTGTATGCAAGTGGATGCTGCTCGTCAGCCTCTTCCTTAATATATGGGTAGCCGTGGACCCCGACACATCGCTGCGCGACAGCAAAGCCTACAGCTACACACTCGACTTCGGCCCGTGGCTGCTCGGCACCAAGACAGCCTCTCAGGTGGGCCACGCCTTCAGCAAGGCCATACACGGCTGAGCCAACCTTTCACCGCTTATAAATGTTTAGCAGATATGGAAGCTGACAAAAACATCAAGAACAACGACACAAAAGCCACGCCGGGCTGCCCCGTGCCCCCGCCCGACGACGAGGCCATACTACAGGAGACTACCTCCGGCGAATACAAATACGGATTCGTCACCGATATCGACACCGACATAATACCGCGCGGACTGTCGGAAGACATCATACGCCTGATCTCACACAAGAAGGGCGAACCCCAGTGGCTGCTCGAATTCCGCCTGGCCGCCTACCGCAAGTGGCTCACCATGGAGATGCCCACATGGGCCCACCTCGACATACCCCCCATCGACTACCAGGCTATCAGCTACTACGCCGCCCCCAAGCCCAAGAAAGACGCCCCCAAAGACCTCAGCGAGGTAGACCCGCAGCTAATCGACACATTCAACAAACTCGGCATATCACTGCAAGAGCAGAAGGCCCTGGCCGGAGTAGCCGTGGATGCCGTGATGGACTCCGTGTCGGTCAAGACCACACACCGCGAGAAGCTCGCTGAGCTCGGCATAATATTCTGCTCATTCTCAGAAGCCGTGCGCGACTATCCCGACCTGGTGCGCAAATACCTGGGCAAGGTGGTGCCATACACCGACAACTTCTTCGCCGCCCTCAATTCGGCCGTATTCTCCGACGGCTCATTCGTCTACATCCCCAAAGGCGTGAGATGCCCCATGGAGCTCTCGACATATTTCCGCATCAACGCCGCCGGCACAGGCCAGTTTGAGCGCACGCTCATCGTGGCCGACGACGACTCGTATCTATCCTATCTCGAAGGCTGCACCGCCCCGATGCGCGACGAGAACCAGCTGCACGCGGCCATCGTGGAGATCATCGCCGAAGACCGCGCCGAAGTCAAATACTCTACCGTGCAAAACTGGTATGCCGGCGACAAAGACGGCAAGGGCGGTGTCTACAACTTCGTCACCAAGCGCGCCCTCTGCCGGGGCGACTACTCCAAGCTATCCTGGACCCAGGTGGAGACCGGCTCGGCCATCACATGGAAATATCCCGGCTGCATACTCGCCGGCGACAACTCCACCGGCGAATTCTACTCGGTGGCCGTGACAAACAACCGCCAGCAGGCCGACACCGGCACGAAGATGATACACCTGGGCAAGAACACCCGCTCGACGATAGTATCAAAGGGCATATCGGCCGGAAAGAGCCAGAACTCATACCGCGGCCTGGTGAAGGTAGCGCCCGCAGCCACCAATTCGCGCAACTACACCCAATGCGACTCGCTGCTGCTAAGCGACACCTGCGGAGCCCACACATTCCCCTACATCGACGTGCTCAACGACTCATCGGTGGTAGAGCACGAAGCCACGACATCCAAGATCTCAGAAGACCAGATCTTCTACTGCAACCAGCGCGGCATCCCCACCGAGGAGGCCGTAGGCCTTATCGTCAACGGCTACGCCAAAGACGTGATGAACAAGCTGCCCATGGAATTTGCCGTCGAGGCCCAGCGCCTGCTATCCATCACGCTCGAAGGCTCGGTAGGCTGATCTCCCTGAATCCTAATCACACAATCACGGAAATACAATCATGGAAAATAAAGATATACTATTACAAGTTACAGACCTGCACGCAGGCATAGACGGCAAGGAGATACTCAAAGGCGTGGATCTCACCGTCAGGGAGGGCGAGGTACACGCCATCATGGGACCCAACGGCTCGGGCAAGAGCACACTCTCGGCCACCCTCGCCGGCGACCCGAGATTCAACGTGATATCCGGCTCGGCCACCCTGCGCGGCCGCGACCTGCTGTCGCTCCCGCCCGAAGACCGCTCTCACGAGGGCCTGTTCCTCTCATTCCAGTATCCGGTGGAGATACCCGGCGTGTCGATGGTCAACTTCATGCGCGCGGCCGTCAACGCCAAGCGCAAATACCTCAACGAGCCCCCGCTGTCGGCAAGCGAATTTCTCAAGCTGATGCGCCATAAGCGCGCAATCGTGGAGCTCGACAACAAGCTGGCCTCACGATCGGTCAACGAAGGATTCTCGGGCGGAGAGAAAAAGCGCAACGAGATATTCCAGCTGGCCGTGCTCGAGCCCTGCCTGTCAATCCTCGACGAGACCGACTCCGGCCTCGACATCGACGCGCTGCGCATCGTGGCCGGCGGTGTCAACAAGCTCAAGACCGAGCGCAACGCCACCATCGTCATCACCCACTACCAGCGCCTGCTCGACTACATCAAGCCCGACTACGTACACATTCTTTATAAAGGACGCATCGTATACTCAGGCGGCCCCGAGCTGGCCCTCGAGCTCGAAGAGCGCGGCTACGACTGGATAAAACAACAAATCGACAACGAATAAGCCGCCATGAACGCCCTCGACCAATACATAGCACTATACACCGGCAACGCCGGCGCCATCAACGCACACGCCCCGGCGCTCATCAACAGCCTGCGCCCGGCCGCCCTGGCGGCGCTCGACGGCGCCAGGCTGCCACGCAAGGGCGACGAGACATTCGCGGCCCTGTCAGAAGACAGCATGTTCGCCCCCGATTACGGCGTCAACATCAACCGCGTGAGATTCGGCGTGGACACATCAGCCACATTCCACTGCGGCGTGCCCAACGTATCCACACTGATGGGCCTTGTCATCAACGACTCATTCTCGCCCACCGACACCCTGCTGCGCAACCTCCCCGACGGAGTCACCGTGATGTCGCTGGCCGCTGCCGCCGAGAAATATCCCGACATAGTGGCCGCCCGCCTGGGCCACCTCGCCCCGCTCTCCAGCCCCTCCGTGGCCCTCAATACCCTGCTGATGCAAGACGGCGTCTTTATCCACGTCGCCGCCGGAGTCAGTCTCGACAAGTCCGTACAGATCGTCAACATCTTCAACGCCACGGCTCCACTGATGGGTGTGCGCCGCGTGCTCATAGTGCTCGAAGACCGCGCCTCGGCATCTCTGCTGAGCTGCGACCACTCGCAGCTCCACGACATCGCCTACCTGGCCTCGCAAGTGGTGGAGATCTATCTCGGCGAAGGTGCGCACCTCGATTACTATGACCTGGAGGAATCGTCAGAACACACCTCGCGCCTGTCTCAGCTCTACGTATCGCAACAGCGTGACAGCTCGCTCAACATCAACGGCACCACTCTGGCCGGCGGAGTCACACGCAACGAATACACCGTAGACATCACCGGCGACGGAGCCGCCACCTCTCTCGCGGGCATGGCGATCGGAGCCGGAGCCCAGATAATCGACAACATCACCGACATACGCCATCTCTCGCAGCGCTCCACCAGCTCACAGATGTTCAAATACGTGCTCGAAGACAAATCCACGGGCAACTTCAACGGCCGCATACTCGTCGACGAAGCCGCCGCGCACACCGACGCACGCCAGACCAACCGTAATGTGCTGGCCAGCACCGACGCACGCATGTACACCCGCCCGCAGCTCGAGATCTACTGCGACGACGTGAAATGCAGCCACGGAGCCACCGTGGGACAGCTCGACGCGGCAGCCCTCTTCTACATGCGCTCGCGCGGCATACCCGAGAAGGAGGCGCGCCTGATGCTGATGCAGGCCTTCATGGCCGATGTCATCGACTCGATACGCATCCCCTCGCTCAAGACACGTATGCAGCAGCTCGTGGAGAGCCGTCTGTCAGGCCGCACCATGCTATGCTCCGACTGCAAAAACCTCTGACCATGGATATCGCACACATAAGATCACAGTTTCCCATACTCGATGTCAAGGTATACGGCAAGCCCCTGGTGTATCTCGACAACGCCGCATCGTCGCAGACACCCGCATCGGTGGTAGACGAGATCACACGCATGTATTACAACGCCAAGGCCAACGTACACCGCGGTGTACACCACCTCTCGCAGATGGCCACCGAGGCGCAGGAGGCCACACGCGAGCATGTGCGCCGCTATATCAACGCGGCCTCCACCGAGGAGATCATCTTCACCCGAGGCACCACCGAGGCCATCAATCTCGTAGCCTCGTCATACGGCGAGCTGATGCATGAGGGCGACGAGGTGATACTCACCGTGATGGAACACCACTCCAACATCGTGCCATGGCAGCTGCTCGCCGCCGACCGCGGGATAAAGATCAAGGTGGTGCCCATCGACGCCGACGGATGCCTGCGGATGGATATCTACCGCAGCCTCTTCACCGACCGCACGCGCATGGTGTCGGTGTGCCATGTCTCCAATGTGCTCGGCACCGTCAACCCCGTCAAGGAGATCATCGCCGAAGCCCATGCCAGAGGTGTGCCCGTGCTCATCGACGGCGCACAGGCCTCGCCCCATCTGCGCATCGATGTGGCCGATCTCGACGCCGACTTCTACGCCTTCTCATCACACAAGATGTACGGCCCCACAGGCATAGGCGTGCTCTACGGCCGGCGCAGCCTGCTCGAACGTATGCCCCCGTACCAGGGCGGAGGCGAGATGATAGCCCACGTGAGCTTCGAGGGCTCGACATGGGCCGACCTGCCCTATAAATTCGAGGCCGGCACACCCGACTACGTCGGTATCGCCGCCTTGGCCAAAGCCCTCGACTTCATCAGCGACACAGGCATCGGCGACATCGACGCCCACGAGGACACGCTGCTGCGCCACACCACGCGCCGGCTGCTCGACGAGATCCCCGGCATACACATCTACGGCGACGCCCCCCGCAAATCCGCCGTGATATCATTCAACGTAGGCCACCTCCACCATTACGACGTGGGCATGCTCATCGACAAGCTCGGCATAGCCGTGCGCACAGGCCACCACTGCGCCCAGCCGCTGATGCAGGCCCTCGGCATAGAGGGGTGCGTGAGGGCATCGTTCGCCGCATACAACACCATGGCCGAGGCCGATGCGTTTGTCTATGCCCTCAAGCGCGTAGTGGCCGTGCTCGGACAATGAAAAGCCCCGGATAGCGATAAAAATACAAGGAGCTTTTGATTATTTTATTAATAGTCGTATCTTTGTGGTGAAATAGCCGCGCCACGGCCACCCCGTCATGCCCGAGGTGCATACGGCGACCGCAGCGGGGCACCAGTACACATTCCCAACCACGCTATGAACAAACGTCTGTTCCTGGCAGCGGCCGCGGCCGCTGCTATCTTAGGCTCCAACGCTCAGATAAACTCCCCGGCGAGCGACGGCTATCTCGCGCGCGCCGCAAAGATGTACGACAACGACAACTTCATCGGCTGTCTCGACCAGCTCACGATGATCGACCGCGCGTCACTCACCGAGCATGATGCCGTGCTTGCCGATTACTACCGCGCGGCCGCCACCGTCCACACCGACAAGGCATACGCCGCCACCCTGCTGTCGGAATTCCTTGCAGCCCACCAGTCGTCATGGCTGCGCGACGCGGCCCTGGTGGCCTACGGCGACTGCTACTACGGCTCAGACTATGCACGTGCCCTGGAGATATACTCCACCGTCAATCCCGTGGCGCTCGATGCCTCCGCGGCCGACGACCTGTACTTCCGCATGGGTTACAGCAACCTCAAGCTCGGCCAGTATGCCGGGGCCGAGCAATACTTCGACAATCTCGCCACCTCGCGCCAATACGCCGC
>CAZBWZ010000080.1:0-10310 GCA_964495725.1 uncultured Bacteroides sp. | reverse complement strand
ATCGCAAAGCGATGTCCCTACATTTCGTTGATTTTCCTATTTTGATACACCCTCTATTTACCGACACACCAGAGAGTGACGAACCAGATACTCGCGTCTGATTTCCCCCACTCTCCTCCTCTGCGCCTGAGGCGTGCGACCGACCATCATCAATGCGCATCGCGGAGATGCGATATTTTTAATCTGTCAATCGCATCGCAAATACTTAGGACATGGTCAAGTCCGCTGAGAAAAGAATAACTATCTATATCCATCCAATTGAACAGCATCTGAATCTTGGCGTATATCCATCTGACATAATCTGTGGTTATCTCTGCAAATCCAGTTGGAAAACAAATTGGCTCATGGTGCGCTATCCTATTTCTCAGTGAATTCACATGGTCGAGTTCATTGAATATGGTGGTATTGTTATACTGTACAGTCCTTGTGGACGTAGGCTTAAACGGAAATGCATTTAGAAGCACTCTCCCGGATGCCCTGTATTGGGGGCTTGAAAACATGTATTTCCATACGCCAAATTCCATTTTAGCAAGAAGATGACCATGGGTATAACAGCCATGGTCTATTAATTTCTCATAGGCGGAACGAATGATTCTCGCATGGTCTCTGCATCGAGGAATATCAAATATGCCACCCGGCAATATGGCATCTCTTAACCAATCATTACCGCAAGTTGCGGTCATAATCCTATCAATGGCATTGCGCAATGCTATTTCAAAAGCACCGACAACTGCAAACATTTCCAATGAGACATGGACATTCTCTTTATATAATTCGATTGTCTTATCCTCATCTCTATCGCAGGCAATCAGATACCTTTCAAGACGCTCGTGCGAGACTATATTTTGAAATTCAGCGAAATTCATTAGATTTTGTGAAATTTTTCCGGCATCAAATTTGTTTTAATGGAAAATACGCACTAACTTTGCAGTGTTGATCCCCGGTAGCCCCTGTATATCAAGCTATCGGGTTTTGTTTTTTCAGCAACAAAGATAATAAGAATCTTTCAGACAGACAAGTGGCGAAAAGCCATCGGGATTCCACCCTGTGACCACCACTAAATCCATGCCAAAAATGAAACAATAACATTATGACATTGAATCTCTACTTTCCGCGCACACGCTACAACATGGTGGCCGTCACCCTCGGATATAGATTCAGCTATGGCAAGCCCAAAAAGAAATACGACGATGTCAAGCTCGGAGAAGGCGAAAATTCCACAATCCTCGCCCGCTGATTTCCCTTCTCTGCTCCTCTGCACCTATGGCGTGCGACCGGCCATCATCATCCACCTGTAACACGCTGTTTTGCTGCGCTTTATTGTCATTGCTTTTATGCTAAATCATTAGCGGCTGATAGTCAATCAATTGCGCAAGGATATTTCGTGGTGAGAGAATTATTATCGTCATGCCATAGTATATCTTTGTATATCAATGTCTAACAAATCCGATTGAGAGATTATTTCTTTAATGAAACAGCTCTCACATCACATAAATGCAATAACTTTGCATAGCTTTAAATCTACCGGTATCAATCCATCGTATCGAGATTGACGGATATAAAAACTCACGAGCTATGCGAAATGTATATTTACAGCTTATAGTATACTGCTTATTCCTGACTGCATGTCAAAACACAACGGGTAATAAGGATTCAATGGATCTGGCAGACTTCAAGGTCATCGAGGGCACCGGATCCGATACCGTGAGGGTAACACTCAAGGAACCGAAAATCCATATTCCCGGCATAAGTGAGTATGATCGCTGTTATTCAGCAGATCTATCTGTCAATGGCAGGAAACATGTATTCAAAAGGATAGAATTACCATCACATTCGCCCAAATCGACGCAATATAATCTCACAGACAGTTGTTTTTATCTGACATTCAGCCTGTCTCCGCAAAATCAGACAAAAGGTGAAAAGATGGAGGTCTCTATCTTTATATTCAGCGATTCCATCCCGCACCAAGGACAGCGATTCAAAATCATCACCCCCGGCTTTAATGAAGATAATCCTATCATGGAGTGGACAAGAGACATCGGCTTCATAGCGGTAATGCAAGTCGGTTTTTTTCCGAAAGCCTCCGATATCTATCCGGCCTCTGACTCTATCAACGATAGAAGGATAGCACTCTCCACCATTAATTTCACCGGTGAAATGGAGGTGTTGTCGATAAAGCCCGGCAAGTATCAGGATCAGCTTGAAATCGAATTAGGATTGACCGCAACAGCGATATTAGACTCCGAACAATACGATACTCTCAGCATACCATTGAATATCAACGGCAAAATCAGCTTATTCCAGACCGAGCATGCAGACATCGTGCCCTGCTTTTTTATAATTGATTACGGATGGCCGGATCTATTCCTGACATCAAGCCTCTGCTATACTACTACGGGTAGTTTTCATTTATACTGGAGACTGCTATGTCTCCATTTGGACTCCGATGCTGTTGCCGATATCACCTCCATGTCCTCAAAATTAAGTGTTGTACCTCGTCAGAAACATGGATATGATTAATGAAACCTAAAACCTTATATGCCATGAAATACAATGTATACGCCTTGATGATACTGCTGTGCGCCATCACCGGATGCGGCAGTAAAGGGGCAGGAGCGGATCATCACGATGAGCAGCCGGTGGATTCTGCCCGAACGGTAAATATCGATCTGTCAGCCCCGCTTGATCACACAGCCGGACTGGAATCCGAATCAATCTTACAACTTGACGAAGATTGTGACAACATCATGGGCATGCCCCACAATATCATCGTAAGGGGCGATACGATATTCGCCATAGACGCCTTACAGTCACCAGGCATATACATGTACTATAAGGATGGCCGGCAGCTGCTCGCCTACTGTAAGCCAGGCACGGGCCCCGGCGATATTACCTCGCCATCCGGCCTTACCGTTACCGACACTGAGATCTCTACCTTTGATACCGCATCCGGCAAGATCGTAGTGATCGACAAGAGAGGAAACTATAAGAGAAGCATCGACGTGCCCTTGACAGCACAGAATGCGATTTTGGATAAGAATGATGCCGTGTGGGTCGACTATACGAATCAGTTGTACGACGATACCAGATTGTCATGGCGCAAGGACACGGTATCTGAATACACCACGGTGCTGACTGTCCCTGATTTCGCGAAAGGAATTACGGTCATCGAACTACAGCCTTTGCAGACCGCTCCCGACGGCACGATGTCGTATCTGCCCGTGATGGAGCCCAGGATCTACTCCCTCTGCGACGGAAAGGCGCACATCAGATACAATCTGGATTTCGGCCCCGTATGGCCGGATGAAGAGACCCTGAAAAAGAATTTTACCGGAAATGATTGGTTGAGAAAGAGCAGAGATTTCCCGATACAATCAATGCGCTTCCATGAATCAGACAAATATCTCGCTGTAGGATTCAGATACGACGACAGGCTATTCGTGACCATTTACGACAAGGAATCGGGGGACGCTCACACATACCAATTTGACAAGGACATATATGGTGGCAGCAAATACGTCACCGATTCCCAGCTGTATATGTACCGCACGGATGACGGTATCGAGATCTTCCGCATCAAATAGGCCGCCCTCATCAATTAATCTTAAAATTCTGATATTTAACACTATACAATCAGATTTTTACACCGAAGATATTATCGTTTGATAATCAATAAGTTAACAGAGATGTACAGTGGCGAGAGAATTAATAATTCTCTCGCCACTGTACATCTCTGTTAACCAATGATTTAGATAATAGATTTGAGAGATTAATTCATTAAGGAAACAGCACTGCCATCGTATAAATGCAATAACTTTGCGGTGATCATCTGATTCATGAGACCACCTCACAATCCGACTATTCATTGAGATCATAATTGAAATATCCACAGCAATGCTCATGAAAATATTTGCTCCATTCTCGGTACTGAAGAATTCCTTGCGCTACAACCGAATCATTACCGCTCTGATAATCGGTACACTCGCCGTATCGCTATGTTGCTGCGACAGCACGCGACCACAGGGCAACGGCGACCTCGACTTCACCGACTCCGACTTCAAACAGATCGCCAAGCCCCTTAGCGAACCCACAGAGATCGACTTCATATCTGATTCCGTGCTCAAGCCCTGCAACATCACCCCATTGGGCGACAATATCCTGGCAATCGAGAATCTGGGCCATGAAAAGATGGTATGGCTTGCAGATATCGCCAAGCATAAACTAAAAGGATATATTTCCATGGGCAACGGCCCTGATGAACTGCTCGACCTTACCACAATGTCGTATTCAGACGGGATACTCTCCGTGGCCGGAGTAAACGACAGCAAGGTGATCGAATATGCCGTGGACCATGATTCCCTGAAAATAACCCCTCTCGTCCGCACCATCCTCCCGTATAAGGCCCCCTTGCGCTCGCTGAGAATGAACGACAGCATAATATTCTCACTGGCCCCGGGATTCAGCGGCGACAGATTCTATCTCTATAACAAAATCGACTCATCGTACACGGCTGACTCGGAATTTCCTCTGACACAATCTGAAATCACCGTCGAGCCCGATAATTCTTTCTTCCAGGCCGATATAGCAATCGATCACGACGGAAAACTTATCGTATTGGCCAACAGAAGCTGGAACATACTCGAATTCTACGATGTCGCAGCCGATACATGGCTGACTCTCTACGGCCCCTCGGAAAGTGCGGCGGAGATACGAAAAGTCAACGACGGAGCCGTGAGTTTCTACAGCCAGTCGCCAAGATGGCACTCGTGGGATCAGGTGGTGGTCGGCAAAAAGGATGTGTATGTCGGGTACGACGGCTCTTGCCTCGCCGACAAGGAAGATGTGGATACCGGT
The DNA here is from genome assembly GCA_964495725.1 of uncultured Bacteroides sp. Lineage (GTDB taxonomy): Bacteria > Bacteroidota > Bacteroidia > Bacteroidales > Muribaculaceae > CAG-873. Next base: position 5,456 of record CAZBWZ010000080.1, on the reverse strand, counting down.
GTGACCCGGATCTACACCTTCGGCCATGACGGCACTCCCGGCAGAATATATCAGTTTGAGTCACCGGTAGTCTCATTCGCCATCGACGAACAGGCACAACGCATATATGTCATCCACGATCTCCCCGAGCCGACTCTTGTCTATTACAATCTATAAACCCGATCATTAATTCATAGATATGAAGATATTTAATGGTAAATCACTAATTACATGCTTGATAGTCATACTGTCATCGTGTGCCAACGGGCAACAGATCACAGGGAGCGGTGATGTAATTCTCAACATCGCCGACAGCAAACCATTGCTTGAGACATTCACTCAAATCGATGAGATCGAATTTGAGGAGAGCGATAACGGCAACATCCCCGGAATGGTCACCAAGCTTATCGTAAAGGGAGACACGCTCTTTATCCTCGACGGATATAAGTCATTGGCCATGTTTGCATATAATCACGATGGCAAGCTGCTGTTTGATTACAAGCATCGCGGTGAGGCGCAGGATGAATACCTTTCGCTCACCGATATGGCGGTGGATGGCAGATATATCTACATCCTGGACACATCCGGCAACAAAATCCTAAAACTCGACAAATCAGGTGATTTTATTGATTCCGACAAGCTGCCGGGAATGACCAATCACATCATGCCGTTGAATCTACCTAAAGCCAAGGGTAATGCCTATCTGCTTGATATGAACAATTATGAGGAGGCGCGTCTCCTGCGCGGCCGTGACAAGAAGATTGACACATTGCTCTCCACTCCCCAAGGAATGGAGAATTACAGCTACAGTCCGCAAAATGTGTTTCAGCATAGCGGCGGTGAGCTGCTGTATATGCCGGGATTGAGCTCGATAATATATCGTATCGATGAAGACGGCACACCGGCCGAAGCGATCAATATTGATTTCATGGGACTGCTCCCCGATACTGAATTCTTCAAACAGCTCAAAGGTAAACGCACTGAAGACAAATGGAGGCTGCTAAAGGAAGAATACGCCCATGGCACAGGATTCAATACAAACAGCCGCTATCTGCTCATCACCTTCGCTTATCATGGCAAAGAATATATGTGTTTCGTCGACAAGGCATCGCACGCTGTCTCTATATATGACGCCCCGTCTGAATATTCAGTAAAATCGCTTACCGACAAGAATCTGTATCTGCAGAGCTCCGGGTCAGACAACCTGATCGCCGTGAATATCTCATCACTATAATATTAACAAGACCATGAAGAAAATCCTGCTTTCCTTAATTCTGGCAATATCTGCTGTGGCGGTCTGCCATCCCGAAGTCAATAAAGCCAAAAAGGATGACAAAGACCCCGTATTCAAGATCACCAACACCAACAAGATCATCACTAACCAGCAGCTTAAGGAATTAGATCCCAAGACAATAGAAAAAATAGATGTCTATCCAGACACGGTATTCATCACACTTAAAGAAAATAAAGCCACTCCCTCAAAAAAGACTACCGGAGCCAAGCCGAAGAAGAAGCAAAAACGGACAAACGCCCCCAAGCGCTCTAACGGTCGGTTGTAGATTTCTATACAAGAGGGGTATCTGGGGGACAACCCGCCTCTCCGACGCTCTCCCTCATGTCATCTCTCTGGCCTCAGATTAAAATCTTCCGGCAATGACTCTAAGCGGCAATGATTATCCTGCTGTGAAGACGAAGTAACGACAGCAAAATACGATTAAATATGATAAACAAGCATCCGGCTCTATGAGACAAATACCGATAATCATGTCACTGCTCTGCATCCTCACCTCATGCTCGGTGAAGTCCGGCTCTGACAAAGACAGTGACGACACGACATCCATGACCACCGACTCCGTCACCGACAGGATCGCCGAAGTGACGGTGATGGAGCTACGGCCCTCGGTATTCGACCACGAGGTGGTGAGCAACGGACGGCTTACGGCCCGCGAGACCGTGGATGTCAACTTCGAGACACCCGGTCTTATATCCGCCGTATATGTGAGCAACGGCAGCCATGTGGCCAAGGGCCAGAAGATAGCGGCGCTCGACACCTACCGCCTCAAGAATCAGATGGCTCGCGACCGCAACGCCGTGGCGTCGGCACAGCTGGAGATGCAGGATGTGATCATAGGCCATGGCTACGACCCGGCCCGCATGGGTGATGTGCCGCAAGATGTGGTCAGGCTCGCGCGCCTGCGCAGCGGCCTGGAGCAGGCCGAGCTCGCGCTCGCCGCCACACAGCATGATATCGACCACGCCACACTGGTGGCCCCCATCAGCGGCACCGTGGCCAATCTCTCGGCCAAGCCCCACAATATGTCGTCATCCACCCCGCTGTGCCGCATCATCAACGAAGGCGGCATGGATGTGGAATTCACGGTGCTGGAGAGCGAGCTGCCGATGGTGAGACCCGGCGACCGCGTGACGGTGACACCCTTTGCCGCCGGCGAACCCCGCCACGGGCGTGTCAGGGAAATCAATCCGATGGTGGATGACAACGGCATGGTGAAGGTGTGGGCGACTGTCGACGGTGGCAAAGGGCTGATCGACGGCATGAACGTGCGCGTCAACGTAAAGCGTGCGGTTGCCGAGGCCCTGGTGATCCCGAAAAGCGCGGTGGTGCTCCGCTCGGGCCGTCAGGTGGTGTTCACGCTCGACGGCGACAAGGCGATGTGGAATTACGTCACCACCGGACTCGAGAATCTTGACCAATACACCGTGACCGACGGACTGGCACCCGGCATGACCGTGATAACATCGGGCAACATCAACCTTGCCCACGAGACTCCGGTAAAAGTATTGAAGTGACATGGTAAGATACCTGCTCAATCACCGGATAGCCGTAATTATGGCTTTCCTGGCCATGGTGATACTCGGATGTGTGACCTACGTCACCCTGCCGGTGTCGCTGCTGCCCGACATAGCCATACCACACATCACCGTGCAGGTGACAGGCGACAATGTCTCCGCACGCGAACTCGAGAACACCGCCGTGGCGCCCCTCCGCCGCCAGCTCATGCAGGTGGGCGGCCTCAGCGAAATCCGCAGCGAGACCCGCGACGGCTCGGCGACGATAGCGCTTACCATGGACTACGGAGTAAACACCGATCTCTCATTCATCGAGGTCAACGAGAAGATCGACGGGGCGATGAACTCCCTGCCCGACGGAATCAGCCGACCCAAGGCCGTGAAGGCCAGCGCGACAGATATCCCCGTGGTGTATCTGCAGCTCACCTCAAAGACCGGCGACGATACATCATTCGGGCAGATGGCATATATCGCCGACAATATCATAAGGCGGCGTCTTGAGCAACTACCCCAGATCGCAATGGTAGACATCACCGGTGTGCCGGGACGGCAGCTGCGAATCACCCCCGATCCCGGCCGCATGGCCCAGGCCGGTGTGACAATCGAGGATATAGAGACCGCCCTCACAGCCAATAATGCGGAGCCGGGCTCGATGACCGTGCGCGACGGATATTACGAATACAACATACATGTCACCAACCTGCTGCGGTCGACCCACGATGTGAGGCGCATACGCTTGCGCAAGGGCGACCGCCTGCTCTATCTCGGCGACTTCGCCGAGGTGGAGCTCTCCGCCCCCACCCCCGCGGGCTATTCCCACCACAACGGTCGCAGGGCCGTGACCCTCGCCGTGATCAAACAGAGCGAGGAGAGCATGGTCGCGATGAAGGAGGCCCTGCGATCCACCGTCGGCTACTTCGCACAGAGGTATCCCGACATCACGATCGACGTGACCCGCAGCCAGACCGAACTGCTCGACTTCACCATCTCCAATCTCGAGCAGAACCTGCTGCTGGGCCTGATACTCGTATTCGTGGTATGCGCCCTGTTCATGCATGGCATACGCTCCTCGCTGAGCATCGGCATCAGCATTATCACAGGCGTGATACTCACATTCCTGCTCTTCTACCTGTTTCATGTATCGATCAATATCATCTCGATGTCTGGTCTGATCCTGGCAGTGGGCATGATGATCGACAACTCGGTGATAGTGACCGAAAACATCATGCAATACCGCAGCCGGGGCTACGGCCTGATGGAGGCGTGCCGCAAGGGCACCACGGAGATGATCACCCCCATGCTGTCGTCATCGCTCACCACCATAGCCGTGTTTGTGCCGCTGGTATTCATGAGCGGCATAGCCGGTGCCATATTCGCCGACCAGGCCTTCTCGATCACCGCCGGCCTCGCCTCGAGCTATATCGTGGGTATCACCCTGCTGCCGGTGCTGTATTACATCTTTTCCAAGAAAGGCTCGGGAGCTGGCGCAACCTCAGGCACCAAGGAGGCCGACGCCTGGTATATGAGATGGTATGACAGATGCATGGATACGTGCATACGATTCAGATGGGTGCTTATCGTGCTCACACTGCTGATGATACCGGTGTGCGGGATGCTGTTCATCATGATGCAGCGCGAGCGTATGCCTCAGCTCACCACCACCGAGACGATAGTGCGCATCGACTGGAATGAGAATATCAACCTTGACGAGAACCGCCGGCGCGTGTCCTCGCTCACCGATGCCGCCGCTACGGAATACTCAGCCTATATAGGCACGCAGGACTACCTGCTGTCATCTGATCTGGATCTGTCATCATCAGAGGCCGAGCTCTACTACCGCACCGCCGACCCCGCTGACATCAAGCCCCTGCAACAGCGCATCGCCGACCGCGTGGCCGGCTCATATCCGGCGGCCACAGTGAGATTCGGCCGACCGGAGAATATCTTCGAAAAGATATTCGCGGGCGACGAAGCCGACATAGAGGCCCGCATACACACACCGGCCCCAAATGCGACAGCTCAAGCCGGGTCGGTCACCCGGCTGCGCGACAGAATACAGACCGCCACAGGGCTGACCATCGCACCCGTGGCGCTCCGCAGCCAGATCGACATAGCCATCGACCGCGACCTCTTAGGTGTATATAACGTGGATTTCCAGGAGGTGGAGCGCGTGCTGCGCACTGCCTTCAAGGGCAACACCGTATCCACCCTGCGCTCATTTCAGGAGTACACACCCATCGCGATTGCCGGATGCCGGCAGGATATACAGTCGGTAATCAACCGCACATTCGTGCGCTCACGACCCGACCGGCACGGCAACGTCACCGAGATACCGCTGCGCAGCCTCGTGAAGATATCCACGGGCCGCGACCTCAAGACCATCGTGGCCGGAGCCGCCGGCGAATATGTGCCCATGCAGCTGGAGGCAGCCGGACACGAGCAGGAGGTAATGCAGAGAGTGGCCGGCGTGGTGCGCGAGGATGACACCCATGACGTGGAGTTCGCCGGCAGCTACTTCAGCAACGCCCGGATGATGAAGGAGCTCAGCGTGATACTGCTCGTATCCATCGTGCTGATGTATTTTATCCTGTGCGCCCAGTTTGAGAGCTTCACCCAGCCGCTGATAGTGCTGCTGGAGATTCCTGTCGACACCGCCTTCGCCCTCATCT
>CAZBWZ010000079.1:0-10439 GCA_964495725.1 uncultured Bacteroides sp. | reverse complement strand
AGGTACAGCAGGACATCTACAACGCTCAGGCACAGGCACAGCAGGCACAGCCGGGTGCAGGCGCACCTAACCCCGGCCCTGATGCCTCAAGCCATGGCCCCGAGGATGTAGACTTCGAAGAGGTTAAGTAATCGAAAATAAGATATATAGAAAAAAGGAGGACAGCTCAAGAGCTGTCCTCCTTTTTTCTATATATCATCTAATAAATATTCTACATATCGTCTGAGATCCAAGCTTTACATTCCATGTCTTTTCTGCTTGCGATAATATTCTTTTAAAATTTGAGTTTCCGACACCGTTGTTTCCGACAAGGCTGTGTCGGAAACAACGGTGTCGGAAACTCAAAACAATAAAATTATTTATGATCATGCTAAGTATTTCTCTAAAGAAGGGTGCTATTTGCATCACAGGCTGTTGAGGATAAGGAAATTGGCCTGGTCTACGACTGAGCTCGACAGCTGTGCCAGATAGATGCCGGTGGTGGTCTCGCTGTCATGGCCCATGCCCTGGCTGATCACACTCACCGGTACGCCCTTGACCTTGGCTGCCGAGGCCCAGCTGTGACGCGCCACATACATCGTCAGCGGCACCGATACCCCTATCATCCTGGCTATCACCTTTAGACTGCGGTTGATATTGTGGCCGGCATTCAGATAAGCCTTGCGGATATTGATATTATTCTTGGTGATGATAGGCATCAGATATTCCGTGGGATTACGGTCGTATTTATCCAGCAACGTCTGCATCTCACGGGTCCAGCAGATATCAAGACGCCGGCAGGTCTTGCGGCGCCTGTACGACAATATACCGTTTCTGAGATCGGTCTTCTTCAGCAAGGCGAGATCAATAAAACTGATACCCCTCAGATAGAAACTCATCATAAACATATCACGGGCGTAATCGAGACGTTGGTAGAGCGACAGATCCAGATTCCTCAGCCTGCTGATAGCATCCAGCGGAATAGCCCTCTTCACCGTGCGGTCAATACCGGTATATACCCTCTTGAACGGATTTCCCGCATCTATCATCCCCGCATCCACAGCCCGGTTGTACACAGCCCGCAGGATACGCATGTAAAATGATACAGTGTTAGGAATATTACCCCTGGTCTTATGCCAGGCCTCGTACGTCTGCATCAGCTCCGGCGTGAGCGAATCGAGCATTATATCCTCGCCCAGACGGAATTTCCGGAAGCTGTTAAGGGCGGCCCGGTAAGTCTCGGCCGTGCGCACCTTGCCACATTGCCTGAAATTTCGGATAAGACCGTCCATGTAGTTGGTAAGCGAATAATCAGATAGATACCGCCGGTATTCGGCGATCACATCATCGGTGGTGTAGGTGATCCTCTCCCGGTCGAGCCTCCCTGCAATCTTCGTAAGTCTATCCACATCACAACGTATCTGCTCGCGCATCGACAACAGCGCCAGCCGCCTCTCGCCCGGCTTTGACGTAATCACTGCCGAGAGCCTGTGGTCCCATTCATCAGACATCAGGCGTATGCGAGTCGTGAGCTGTCTTACAATTCTGTCATGTATAATACTATAATATACAGTGCCCTCCCGGCCTTTCACCGCCGAGGCACGAAACTTCACTTTTATAGATGTCATAACATAGTGTTTGGTTTGGAGTGAATCCTAAGTTGGGATTTTGGTTAAAATATGTTATTTCATGCTACTTATCATTGCAAGGTATGATAATTAGTACTAAGTTTGTAAAAATATTTCATAAATCAAGACTATTAGTAAATAACATCTTTAAATCACTATCTATGAGAAAAATCTTTACTCTCGCTGCTCTCGCCGGACTCGCCTGCACGCTCAACGCCCAGGATATCTGGAAGGCTGCCGACTATGACCTGTCGAACGCCACCATCACCACACTTACCAACGGCATCTATTCAGGCGGTACAAACGAAGCTCCTGACACCAGCAAGCCCGGTGAGCTCAAATCATCGACAATAATCGCATCCACTGAAAACGTCACCCTCACTGGTGAATCCACTCCCGAAGCCGACAAAGAGATCGAGGTTGCATCTGCAGCATGGTCGCTCAAGGGCTCTGTTGACGGCAACGATGCCCTCATCACCGATGACTGCAATCCCAAATTCGCCCAGTATCTGATGGGTCAGGGCAACCCCGCAGAGTCAAGCTGGTATTGGTGGGAAGAGACTGACAACGGTCTTGCCTTCAGATACAGCGGTATATACTGGGAGCCCGGCATGGATATGCCCGCAAGAGGTCAGTACTGGAAATTCGAGGTTAAAAAAACCGGAACCATCAAGGCCGCTATCTACGGTAACAAGAACCAGAACCCCACATACATCGTTGACGCAGCTACAAAGCAGCCTCTCCCCTGCGAAAGTATCCTTGTAGGCATCTACTATCAGAACACCGGGTTCGCCTACGAGGGCAACGCCGATGAGGGCACTGCTAAATATTTCAACCTTGGCAAAATGCCCGAAGACTATGTGCTTCAGCATCTCAACGGCGTCACCCAGAACCGTCCTGTTCTCGGCTACGTCGAATTCCCCGTCGTGGCCGACCAGACCTACTATCTCTTCAACCCCAAGAGCCAGGTTGGTCTCTACGGATTTGAATTCAACCAGAGTGGAGGCATCACCGGCATCGCTGCCGATGAGAACGCTCCTGTTGAATACTACAACCTCCAGGGTGTGCGCGTAGACAATCCCGACAACGGTCTCTACATCCGCCGTCAGGGCAACACAGTCACCAAAGTGATTTTATAAAAAATCAGGCGACACAATAGTCCACGCCCCGGAGGCACTCTACCTCCGGGGCTGTTATTTATCACCAACCTCCACTCTGAATACCATGCAGCGTAAACTTTACCTCATGCTCGCGCTCGCAGCAGCCTGCGCGGCCTCAGCCATGAATCCATATCTGCCGCTGTGGGAACACATCCCCGACGGTGAGCCATACGTATTTGACGACCCCGACAATCCAGGCAAGCAGCGCGTGTATATCTACGGATCTCACGACATGCTCAAATACATGTACTGCGGTGTAGACCTCGTGGCCTGGTCGGCAAGCACCGACTCGCTCGACCACTGGAGATACGACGGCGTGATATTTGAATCCAAGACCGACGGAGACGGCAACCTGCTGCGACCCGACGGACAGGGCGATGTGCTCTTCGCCCCGGATATCGCGGAGCGCACGCTGCCCGACGGCAAGAAAGAATACTGGCTGTATCCCAACAACCAGGCCGGCGGACGCAACGGCATGGTGGCACGCAGCGACCGCCCGGACGGCCCGTTCACCGTAACGAATTTCTATGCCGACAAGCCCACGGAGAGCGATGGCGTGCTCCGCTTTGACCCCGCCGTATTCGTTGACGACGACGGCCGCGTATACGGCTACTGGGGATTCGGCAAATCCTACGCTGCCGAGCTCGACCCTGTCACCATGGCAACTGTAAAACCCGGCACAGAGATTGTGGAAGACCTGATGCCGGGATTCGAGGAGCCGGGTACCGGACGATTTTTCGAGGCCTCGTCGATACGTAAGATCAAAGACAAGTACGTATTCATCTACAGCCGTATGACAGCCGAAGGCGAGTGGGGTCTGCCACGTACCAATTACACCCTCGCCTACGCCTACTCCGACAATCCGCTCGGGCCGTACACCTACGGAGGCACGATCATCGACGGCCGCGGCCGTGACACCGATGCCGACGGCAATCCCATCCGCACAGCCACCGTAAACGGCAATACCCATGGCAGCATACAGCAGATCAACGGCAAGTGGTATGTATTCTATCACCGCCAGACAGGCCTCGACGAATACGCACGCCAGGCAATGGTGGCACCCATCGAGGTGACGGTAGAAGAGGGTCCCGGTGGCAAGATCACGATCTCAGAGGCCGAATACACATCAGAGGGCTTCGAGACTGACGGACTCGATCCACTGCGCCGCTATCCGGCCGCCATCGCATCACATTTCACCGGCCCAACACCGGCCTATCAGGATTATCCCGGCATGCACTATTCCGGCCCCTATTTCCAGCCGGCCTACATCTCCCGCCATGATATCTCCAACCCCTACGACGAGGAACTCAATGTCAACGCCGTGATCAATACCACCGACGGCAGCATCCTCGGCTACAAATACTACAACTTCGACAAGCTCAAAGACAAGGACGGCGTGCGTCTGATCATCAACGGCATGCCTCAGGGCATAGATGGTGAGATTAAGATATTCACTTCAGCTCCATGGAAGGGCAAGCCCGAGCCGGTGGGCTCTATCTCAATACATAAAGAGATGCCGCAGAGCCCTATAGAACTTACAGCAGACATCAGCGCAGTAGCCTCGCTCAGCGGCAAGCACCCACTTTATTTCACATTCTCCTCGCCCGAAAAAGACAAGTCGCTTATCACCCTCACACATCTCAGATTCGAGGCCGAATGACATCCCCGGCAATAAAGATGCCGTGTCACATCCACATACCCTACGGTGTGCCACGGTATCTTTTATCTCTCCGGCCCGCCATTAATGATGTTTTTTTCATCTCAGGGGTAATGATTTCGGCGGCCAGACTGTCTATTATAAAAAGAGCCACGGCAGATGCGATATTCGACCACAGAATTTGAGACCATGTACAGACGGAGCTTCCCTCCGGCGATGAAGCTGGCCATGAGCCTGCTCCATCACGAGGACGAGGCAAGGGATACAGTCCAGGAGGTGTTTCTCAAGCTATGGGAATCGGAAACACGCATCGACAACCCGCCGGCATTTATCCTCAGAGCCGTGCGCAATACATGTCTCAACCGACTCAGCTCACTTGATACACGCGAGAAAATACGGCAGAGGATTACCCTTGAGCCACCTCCCGACGATACAGACATCGCACACCGCCACGAAGAAATAAGATCGGCAATCAGCAAGATACTCACCCAGCGTGAGCAACAGATAGTAGACAAGATATACAGCGATGAGATGACCTACAAGGAGGCGGCCGAAACCTTAGGAGTCTCTGTATCGGCGATAAACAAAAACATCGTCTCGGCCCTGAAAAAACTAAGAAACCACTTCAAAACCCGACAATAATGACAGAAGACCAGAAAGATAAATTGATAGCGAAGATGCTTGACGCTCCGTCCTCTTTGTCTGATGAAGAGGTGGATATGATAATGCGCGACAGCGAACTCAGGGATATCCACAACATGTCATCAGACATATACAGTGCGGTCGCTCCCTCCCCCGTAATTGATATGGAACAAGAGTGGAGAATGATGAGACGCAGACTCCCGGGCCGCCGGCCGCTAATGCGGCGCGTGATGTACGCTGCCGCCATCCTTTTCGGTATCATACTCGCATCCGTGACCATCCTGAAGGTGGTCAACGGCACGCGCTCTACCGACAACCCCGCTCCTCTGCTCACTGACGCTGAGCCAAAGGAATCCATTGACACTACCGCATATACTCCTCCCGTAATACCCGGGCCTGAGATAAGGAATGAGGCCATCACCCGGCAAGAACCGCGCCGCAAGCCCCGGCGCAAAGCCCGCAGGCAAGTCGCCGAAAATACCGCCACGGATCCCGAGATCGATATTGACGAATACCTGCGTATACAGCAGGCACGCATAGACAACGAGCTGGCTATGCAGAATGCCGAGATCATGGAATTCGAGCTCACCAATCTGCGTCAGCTCTACGACTCCGGCTATGGAATGGATCCGGAGGCCGCCGAGGAACTCGACGACCTAATCAACAGAATCACTTTACAATGACACCTCCAAAAACACAATACCGATATGCGAAAAAACATAATCCTGATTATTGGTCTGCTGTCAGCCCTGCTGCCCCCCGCACTTGCAGCCCAGAATAATATCAAGTCAGCCTATGACAGCTTTATCAACCGGTTCAGCGACCAGATAACCAAGAGCCATACCCTCGACAGAGATTTTACTACACAGGTGCGCACCGGCCAGAGCGACTGCTACAGCTTCGTCATCCCCGCCAAAGATATAAAGTATGTCGACAACATTGTATCAGCCTTCAACAAAGACAGCCAGAAGGCCTACTTGATGAAAAGCGGAAACAAAGGAGATAAGTTCGGCAAGGACATCAGATTGTCGACAGGCGAGACCGACAGCAAAGGTATCCTTATCAATGAGAGAGGCTACAACTTTGTTTACGCGCTGTTTCTTGCACCCAAATCAGAAGATCCTGACGGTGAATACCGCTATGCCTACGGTATAAAATACAAAGATGAAGGCGATCAGATCATTGGCAAGTTTTTCGTCACCTACGCCACCACATTGAATCAGCGCCAGAAACAGGAGGCCAATAACCGTATCAATAAAGACAAATCCTCTAATGTATCGCAAAATAAAGCTACCTCTCCGGTCCCGACCGGCCCCGACTGGTTTGAATCGATAATGTCATGCGTACAAAACTACCCTACCGCAGACCCCGACAAGCGTATCGCGATCGTCACCAAAATATTCCGCCTTGTCAATGATATGGATCAGTATCCTGATGTCACACCCGTTGAGAAAAAGACTGTGCGTGATATACTGTTTGGTCTTATCTCCGGCTTGTCAAACACAGAGCCACCTAAGCAAGGTGCGACTGATAAGAAAACCTACCAGCAGCAGGCTATATACAATATGGAGACCGTGATACGCGCTCTGCTGATGCAGTCAATAAACGCCCTTAAGTAGAGCCATTCGGCAGTTCGACCTGATCCATGCATCCTGAATACCAAATCAGGATAAGCCCACTATATACCTATTCTAATCCATCTTTTATTCATCGCATTTCATGATCTGCAATCGTATCTCACTGTTTTTAATAATCTTAGCACTTGTCTCATCATCTATGTATGCTGCCAAGCCACATCAGCTCACTCTCACCGGACAGGTGCGTGCAAGATCCACCAACATAAGCCTGATCGGTGCCGACGTCGCTATCGTGCCTCCCGGCTCCGGCGACACGATCAGGGTCAAGGCAAAAGGCACAAGATATTCAGGCACACGCCAGGCCAGACAATATCAGGAGACATCGGAGTTTGCCCTTTCCATACCCGTCGCAGTGCCCGGCGACTACGAGCTCATCGTCTCCTATCCCGACTATGAAACCCAGAATGTATTTATCGATCTGTCGGATGTGGGTGCCCGCGAATATTACAGAGAGATCGGCACGATCTATCTTGACAGAGCCCAGCAGGTGAAGACACTGAATGAAGTAACTGTCACTACGTCGAAAATCAAATTCTACAACAAAGGCGACACAATAGTCTACAATGCTGATGCGTTCAATCTCGCCGAAGGCTCGATGCTCGACGAACTCATCAGGCAGTTTCCAGGAGTGGAGCTGCGTGATGGCGGACAGATATATGTCAACGGACGATTTGTGGAGAGCCTGATGCTCAACGGCAAGGATTTCTTTAAAGGCGACAATCTCGTGCTGCTTGAAAATCTCGGTGCATACACCGTGAAAAATGTGCAGGTCTACGAAAAGCAGACCGACGAAAGCCGTTTCGCAGGCCGTCAGGTCAACGAAAACGAGTTTGTGATGGATATCAACCTCAAGAAAGAATACATCGGAGGATGGACACTCAACGCCGAGGGCGGCTACGGCACGGAGAACAGATACATGGGGCGGTTCTTCGGCCTCAACTTCGATGCCAAGAGACGCTTCTCGCTATACGCCAATGCCAATAACCTAAATGACAGGCGTGTGCCCGGCGAAAGCGATTCATGGACACCGGAGACCAATCCCAACGGTCTGCTCCGTCACATCGAATCCGGATTTGACTATAACATCGAGACAGGAGATGACGGCAAGAGCTTCGTATCAGGAAACGCCAAATTCACACAAGACCGCACCAACCTCTCCACTATCTCGGATATAGTGAACTATTACCCCTCGGGCAACATGTCGAGCCGCTCGGTATCCGGCAATATCAACCGTGACATCAGCATCAAGACCAGCCACCGGCTGAATATCGAAAAAGAGCGGTATAGATTCTACATAGATCCCTCACTCACCTACCGTCATAACAAGTCGCGCTCTGATTCGCGCGTGCTCAATCTCAACACCGAGCGTCAGGCCGACGATGTAGCGGCAGATATGGACAAGATATTCAGCGACGGTCTCGGCGGCAGCAACCGCTCTCAGGTGATCAACGCCACATTCAACGAGGCATTCGCCAAGTCGCACACTCTCGACTTCTCCGCCATAGCCTTAGGTATGCTGAAGATACCCAAGTCATCTGACCTTGTAAAACTTTTCCTGCAATACAATCACCGCAGCGAAGCCAATGACAACAGCAACGGATATATGATCGGATACGGTGATGTGGCTGTGCCGGGTCTGATGCGCCGGCAGCATACCGACAACAGTCCCAACCGCAATCATTCGTTTATCTCCGAGCTGGACTATAATTGCATGCTCAATGACTACTGGTCGCTGGTATTCAGCGTGGACCACCGTCTCGACAGAAACTCAAAGGAGTCGGCCTTCTACATGGCCCAGGCCGAGGCCGACGCTACCGGCGACTTCACTTTCGGCCACCTTGAGTCTCTGAGCCAGATGCTCGACCCCGCCAACTCTTATAACAGCGTCGAGACCTCTCAGCGCGTGGAGATCTACCCGGCGATCTATTATTTCCGCTCAAGCAGTAGCTCTAACTACACTCATTTCGCAGTAGATATCCCCATAGCCTACATGCACCGCACACTCGACTACAACCGAGGCGGAATATTTTATCCAGTAAAGGATAGCCGTTGGATACTCCGCAAGGCCCGTGCCCTGATGATCATGCGCGGCACCAACCATCGTTTCCACATCGATTACACCGCAAATCACGACCTCCCCACCCTTACCCGCATGATCGATATCACCGATACCACCAATCCCCTGCTCACATATCTGGGCAACCGCAATCTCTCATCAGCCTTGTCGCACGGCATGAGCGCGGCCTACAGCATCACCGGCCGCGACAGATACACATTCGGCACATTTTGCGACGCCACATTTTACACCGACCGGTTTATCCAGAGCCGTGTCTACGACACGTCCACAGGCTACACTGTGTATCAATGGCTCAATTCTCCCACCATGACATACAACCTGAATCAGGAAGTATCGGGCAGCATAATGGTCGGTCCGTCAAAGAGTATCAGCATCGGAGCCCAATTCTCATCATCACAGAGCAAGGATGCGATTATGACAGGTGAGGATACCACTACCCCGACGCTATACACTATGTATAATTACTATTACAAACCGCATCTCAGCCTCGGCTTCAACATCGGAAAGAACCGCATAGGTCTTACAGGCAATATCACCTTCCGCCACAGCACATCATCACGCGCAGCCTCAGGCGACATCAATTCGCGCGACTACAAATACGGTGTCGTTGGTGTTTTCAAGTTGCCCTACGATTTCGGCATCTCCACCGACTTTTTCATCTACCAGCGCCGCGGATATGACTCGCCACAGCTCAACACCTCCGACATGGTATGGAACATGCGTCTGTCAAAATCCTTTGACAAAGGACGCTGGATGGTGACTGTCGACGGATTCGATCTGCTGCATCAGCTCACCAACGTGCGCTACAGCGTGAGCTCGTCCGGTAGAATCGAAAGCTACAGCAACACCCTGCCCCGGTATGTGCTGCTACATGCACAGTATAAGCTCAATATCATGCCCAAGAAAAAAGAACTCACCAACAGATCTTTCAACTATTGATATCGCGACAATCAGCGACTTGTTCCTGAGTCATCCGCCCCCCGGTGGATGACTTTATTTTTGCAGAAGCTTTGGGTTTCTGGATAATATCGTATCTTTGCAGGGTAATCAATCACAGCACATATATGCGTCACTTCAGATTCCCGGCATCACGTACAGCCGCAATCATTACCTTAATGGCATCCGCTCTCACCTCAATGGCCAAGACCTATACCATAGGCAGTCAGGTCATCACACCCTCGGAAAAAGATATCATCGTGGACGGTAGCGCCGATCGCGACAAGGGTAAATGGGTATTTCCATCCTTCAACGAAGCCATGCTGCATATCACCGACGGCTCACCCGACCGGCCGATGAATGTGTATGTGGCTCCGTGGGTCTACTGGATCGATGACCCCGACGACCCCGAAGTGAAAAAGGGTGTAGACGGCCGCGAACCTTTCGGAATAATCATAAAGTGTCAGCATCTACATATCACAGGTCTGGGCTCCGACCCGCGCGAGACCGTGCTTGCAGCCGCCCGAGGCCAGACACAGGGAGCGGTGGGCAACTTCACCATGATTGATTTCTGGGGCGACGGGCTCGAAGTGCGCAACCTCACTATGGGCAACTTCTGCAACGTAGACCTCGACTATCCCTACCGCCCCGAGCTGTCACGACAGCGACGTATGCCTACCATCACCCAGGCACATGTGGCTTACTGCCATGGCGACAAGGCAA
>CAZBWZ010000078.1:0-10551 GCA_964495725.1 uncultured Bacteroides sp. | reverse complement strand
CTACTGCGCTCCCGACCAGATCAAAGACGAATTCCTGAAGGTGATGGACATCATCTTCTATATCTTCAACGCCCTGAAATTCGAGAACTTCGAAGCCCAGATCTCACTGCGCGACCCCAAGAACAAGGAGAAATACATCGGCAGTGACGAGAACTGGCACCTGGCGGAGACAGCCATCATCGAGGCCTGCGAGGAAAAAGGCCTCAAGGCCCGCAAGGAGCTCGGCGAGGCAGCCTTCTACGGCCCGAAACTCGACTTCATGGTCAAGGACGCCATCGGCCGCCGCTGGCAGCTCGGCACCATACAGGTAGACTACAACCTGCCCGAGCGATTCCAGCTCGAATACACCGGAGCCGACAACCAGAAACACCGTCCCGTGATGATACACCGCGCCCCCTTCGGCTCGATGGAGCGCTTTGTGGCCGTGCTGCTCGAGCACACCGCCGGACGCTTCCCGCTGTGGCTCGCCCCCGACCAGGTGGTGGTGCTCCCCATCTCGGAGAAATACAACGACTACGCCTACGATGTGGCCCGCCAGCTCGGGGAGAGCGACATCCGCGCCATCGTCGACGACCGCAATGAGAAGATCGGCAAGAAAATCCGCGACAACGAGCTCAAGCGCATCCCCTATCTGCTGATCGTGGGTGAAAAAGAAGCTCAAAATGGCGAAGTTTCTGTAAGAAAACAAGGCGAAGGTGATAAAGGTATCGTAAAAATTGCTACCTTTGCAGAAAATTTGACCAAAGAGGTCGAGAACATGATAAATCAATAACCCCACTGAATGGAGAAAAAGCCCTTTAACCCGGCATCGCGTCCGCCGATGCGACCGAGACCCCAGCAACAACCGCGTGGCCGCAAGCCCGCCGGCAAGGAGTTGCCCAACGCTATCAACGAAAACATCAGAGCACGCGAAGTGCGTCTGGTGGGAGAGAACGTTGAGGAAGGCATTTACAGCATTCAGGAGGCTCTGAAGATAGCCGAGGCCCAGGAGCTCGACCTCGTCGAGATAGCCGCATCGGCCAATCCGCCCGTCTGCAAGGTGCTTGACTACCAGAAGTATCTGTACCAGCAGAAGAAACGCGCCAAAGAGGCCAAGGCAAAGAGCGTCAAGGTGGTGATCAAGGAGATACGCTTCGGCCCCCAGACCGACGAGCACGACTACAACTTCAAGCTCAAGCATGCCATCGGCTTCCTGCAGGAAGGCTCAAAGGTGAAGGCCTACGTATTCTTCAAGGGCCGCTCGATCCTATTCAAGGAGCAGGGCGAGGTATTGCTGCTGAGATTTGCCAACGACCTTGAGGAATATGGCAAGCTCGAGCAGATGCCCCAGCTCGAGGGCAAGCGCATGATAATCATGATCCAGCCCAAAAAGAAATAGAAAGGAATATCACGAAGATATAACAACTAACAAACAAAATTACAAACAATGCCAAAGATTAAGACTAATTCCGGTGCCAAAAAGAGGTTCGCCCTTACCGGATCAGGAAAAATCAAAAGAAAGCACGCTTATCACAGCCACATTCTGACCAAGAAGACCAAAAAGCAGAAACGTAATCTCGACCACTTCGCCCTCATCGCCCGTGTAGACGAGAAAGGCGTAAAGAAACTGCTCGGTCTGAGATAAGCCCACATTCGTGATTCAAAAACCAATTACTAACCGGATGCCCAGCCAGACAAGCTCCCCCCGCCGAAATGAGGGACGCTGACATCCAAAACAACAACTAAAATGCCAAGATCAGTTAATCACGTAGCATCTCGTGCTCGTCGTAAGAAAATTCTGAAACTTACACGCGGTTACTTCGGTTGCCGTCGCAACGTGTGGACCGTAGCCAAAAACACCTGGGAAAAAGGTCTTACCTACGCTTACCGTGACCGCAAGGACAAGAAAGGCAACTTCCGTGCCCTCTGGATACAGCGTATCAACGCCGCCGCACGTCAGGAGAACCTGTCATACTCAAAGCTGATGGGTCTGATCCACAAAGCAGGTATCGAGATCAACCGCAAGGTGCTCGCCGACCTCGCCCTCAACAATCCCGCCGCCTTCAAGGCCATCGTTGACAAGGTGAAGAATGCATAAGACGCTATAAACTAACAAGCCATTAAAAAAGGAATCAATATGATAATCGTACAAGTAAAAGAAGGCGAAAACATCGAAAGAGCTCTGAAGAAATTCAAGCGTAAATTCGAGCGTACAGGTATCATCAAAGAGCTTCGCAGCCGCCAGGCATTCCAGAAGCCGTCGGTTACCAACCGCAAAAAGATGATGAAGGCTGTCTACGTGCAGAAGCTTCGCAATATTGAGGAATAAGTAAGGAAAGGCACCGACCTGTCTTTACGGATACTGAAAGAGCAAATTTCTATTTTTTCAACGGAATTATTTGCAGAATTGAAAAGATTAGGCTAAATTCGTAGACTCATAAATTAATGAGCTGCGTATGATGCTGATTGATGACTTCATAACATATCTGCGGTGTGAACGGAATATGTCTGTTCACACCGTTGTGTCTTATAGGAGTGACCTGATGCAGTGGGCCGACTATGCCACCGGCGGACGCCCCGACGAGCTGCAGCCCTTTGATGTCACCACCTCCGACCTGCGCTCGTGGATCGCCGGCCTGAGCGTGCGTGGCCTCAAGCCCCGGTCGATCCACCGCAAGGCATCATCGCTGTCTCAATTCTTCACCTATCTGATGCGCCGCCACGGCTTGGCATCCAATCCGGCTGCCGATCTGGTGCTCGCCAAGTGTGACAAGCCGCTGCCGTCGGTGATACCGCAGGTGCAGACCAACGCGCTGCTCGATGGCGAATACGATGGCGACGACTACAGCCAGGCAATGGCCCATCTCATAGTGAATCTGCTGTATCAGACAGGCATACGAGCTTCAGAGCTGACATCGCTGACCGATGCCAATGTAGGCAGGGAGAGTATAAAGGTGAGGGGCAAGCGCAACAAGGAGCGTGTGATACCGATCGGTGATGACCTGTACGGTGAAATCAGCCGTTATCGCGAATTACGTGACCGCAGCGTAAAACAAAGAGGGCACTCGGATTGTTTCTTTTTAAAGAGAAACGGTACGGGACTCGATTATCATACCGTAAACAGGGTGGTACACTCGATGCTCGACGGCAAGGTGACATCAACCAAGCGTTCGCCGCATGTGCTGCGCCATTCCTTCGCCACAGACATGCTCAACAACGGAGCCGACCTGAATTCGGTGAAGTCGCTGCTCGGACACGAATCTCTGGAGACAACACAGATATATACACATATATCTATCAGTGAATTAAAACACAATTACGAACTTGCACACCCGCGTGCACTAAAGAAAGGAGGAAACCATGGAAGTAAGAATCCAAGCAATCCACTTTGACATCACCGATCGGCTCACCGAGTTTATCAACAAGAAAGCCGCCCGCGTAGCCCGTCACAACACAATGATCGATGAGGTGGACGTAACGCTGAAGGTAGTGAAGCCCGAGACCGCAATGAACAAGGAGGCTATAATAAAGATAACAATGCCCGGATCAGATGATCTCGTGGCCAACAAGGTGGCTGATACATTCGAGGAGGCCGTGGATCTATGTCTCGAGGCTCTGGAGAAGCAGCTCGAAAAGCGCAAGGACCGCAAGTAATAATTTTTCTTCATATTGATCGGCGCCCCACGGGGCGCCTTTTTTTGTGCGTCCTTTTTCAATAGCGCTTCATTGCATGTCGCGGGACGAAATATGCAACCGCTCCGCGGTTGATGGGAATGGGGCATAAAAAATCATCCGGCCTGGAGGGCCGGATGGTCTGTATGGATGTAGCTTTTTATCAGTACATGGGGGTGAAGGGCTCGGAGACCACGAGACGGGAGGTGACATCACCGACATAGTCTGTGGCGTGCTGGGTGTCGAGGTAGAGCACGGGAGCGCCTTTGCTGAGATCACATTTCTTAAGGTCGATGTAGTAGAGACCGTTGTCTGTGACGTTCATGAAGTAGTAAGTCTTGTCGCGCAGGTTGCTGAATGACCTCCACTGTGTGCTGCTCAGGTTCTTGTCACCGAGGTTGTATTTGAAGGGCACGGAGGCATTGTTCATGATGCTGCGTATGATTGCCATACCCTCGTTGAGGTCGTTGGTGCGGTCGGTGTGCTTTACAAAGAATGATGACCTTGCGAAGCGGTCGGGGCTCTTGACTGAGCCGGGGAGGAAATTCTGGCCGCCTACACCTTCCCAATATTCGTTGATGGCAAGCATCTGGGGGAATGTGGGATCATTGGTGAGCACGGGGTATGCACCTTCGTAAATCTTAAGGTCACCGCCGGTAAACTCAAGAACAGCGGTATTGCCCGTGGCGTCTGTCACACCCCAGTGAAGTGTTGAGACTGTGCCGCCGTCGAATGTCTGGCCCTCGATCTTGAAATTCTGATCCTTGACCAGATCAACCACTTCCTGGGTGGTGGCGCAATTATCGAGCATCCACTCCACGATCACGGCCAGTGACATTGATGGCGCGTCCTTTTGCTTTTCAGAATTATATACTGTGCCACGGCAGAAGAGGCCGTTGATAGCCAGACCTTTCTCGTTCATGCCCTCGGTTACACCGGCATTGTATCCGCAAGCGTATACCGAGCCATATTTGGATGTCCAGCGTATGATGTTACCCTCTTTATTGCTCTGCTTTTTCATGCCGCGCGGATATACGTACAGATTGGTGGGAATAGGTGTGGACCAGTCGAGCGAACGACCGACTACGCGTAATACATCGTCTGCAACAGCGGTGGTGTCACCGGTGTAGACTACGCGGGTACAAGCATCGGCTTTCTGATAAGCCATGATTCCAAGACAGAAGAACAATGATAACAGTAATCTTTTCATAATAATGTAATTTTTTTATAATAATTTAGCTTTTCCATTATAACAGACAATATGGAAAAAAGTTGACGACCATATACAAAAAAAGCACCCGGCCAGATTACAGGCCGGGTGCCGGATGGGATGTATGTGGGATTATTTGTAGGCGATGGTAGCTGTGGCGGGGAGATTGCGTGAGCTGGAGCCTATCAGCAGCTTGAAATCACCGGGTTCGACGGTCCATGAAGATGATGTCTCATCATAGTATTTGAGATCGTCGGGCGTGATGGTGAACGATAGGGTCTGGGTCTCACCCGGCTGCAGCTCGATCTTTGCGAAATGCTTCAGCTCCTTCTCTGGGCGTAACACAGAGCTCTTGACATCAGAGACATAGAGCTGCACCACTTCCTTGCCGGCAGTCTTGCCCGTATTGGTGACAGGCACAGAGACGGTGATGGTCTGATCCTGCGATAAGCTCTTGGCCGAGACGGTGGGCTTGCCGAAATCAAAGGTAGTGTAGCTCAGACCGTGGCCGAAGGGGAAGAGAGGAGCGATCTTCTGCGTATCATACCAGCGATAGCCAACGAGGATATCGTCTTTGTACCGCTCATGCTGTATGCCTTCGCTCTCCTCGATGC
The DNA here is from genome assembly GCA_964495725.1 of uncultured Bacteroides sp. Taxonomy (GTDB): domain Bacteria; phylum Bacteroidota; class Bacteroidia; order Bacteroidales; family Muribaculaceae; genus CAG-873. The sequence goes on along the minus strand of CAZBWZ010000078.1, from coordinate 5,076 downwards.
CCGGATAGCAGATCTCGCCGAAAGAATGAGCGCCGCAGTCGGTGAGCCTGACAGGGAATGAGAAGGGCAGCTTGCCGCTGGGGTTGACATCGCCGCTGAGCACGGCAGCGATCGACGCGCCGCCCTCGCTGCCCAGATACCAACCCTGCACCACAGCCGGGATATTACCGATCATGGGCAGCTCCACGGCGTTGCCGCTGAGCAGCACAAGCACCACGTTAGGATTGGCCTCGGCGAGCTCCCTGATGAGCTGAGGCTGGCCGAACGGCAGACCGTATTCAGCACGGTCAGAAGACTCGCAATCCTGCTGATGATTCTTGTTGAGACCACCCACCATGATCACGACATCGGCCTCGCGGGCCATGGCCACGGCCTCGGCGCGGAGCGAGTCGGTGACACTCTGCGGAATGGAATCAGCATTGCCGTACATAGGCCGTCCGGCCATATAGCCCTGAGCGTATTTCACCTTGCCGGGATATCTGGCCTCAAGGCCTGCAAGAGGCGATACCGTATACCTGGCCTTGAGCTCGGACGAACCGCCACCGTCGCTGAGACGGCGGGTAGCGTTATCGCCCACCACCAGAATCGTGCCATAGTCTTCGCTCAGGGGCAGCAGCAGCCCTGTGTTGCGCGACATGGGATCATTCTTGAGCAGGACGATTGCCTCGTCGCCGATGCGTCGGGCCGTGGCCGAATGGTCGTCACACGGGCCGCGGCCGTAGGGCTTGCTGTCGTTCATGGCCGTGCGGAAGATGAGGCGGAGGATACGGCGTGCCTTGTCATCGACAGTAGACATCGGCACCTCGCCGCTCTCCAGCATCTGCAGATAAGGCTGAGCCAGATAATAATTATCGTAGGTGAACGCGCTCTCGGATGTGAGACCGTTGGTGTAGGAGCCCATCTCGATATCGAGGCCGTTGAGCGCAGCCTCGCGCGTGTCGTGGCATCCGCCCCAGTCGGTGATCACCACGCCGTCAAAGCCCCAGTCGCCTTTGAGTATTTTGTTGAGGGTGAGATCATTGTGGCAAGCGTGCTCACCGCGCACCTTGTTGTAGCTGCCCATTATAGACCATGCACCGCCATCCTCGACAGCGCGCTTGAAAGGCGGGAGATAGATCTCGTTGAGGGCACGGTCGCTGAGATCGACATCGACCGATCCTCTCCATTTCTCCTGGTCGTTGAGTATGTAGTGCTTGACACAGGCGGCCACACCATTGCTCTGCAACCCCTGGATATAGGGCACGGCCATCTCGCCGGCCAGATAGGGATCCTCGCCCATGTATTCAAAATTACGGCCGTTGAGCGGCGTGCGGTAGATATTGACACCCGGGCCGAGCAGCACATCCTTCTCGCGGTATCGGGCCTCCTCGCCCACAGCCTTGCCGTAGTCGCCGGCCAGCATAGGATTCCATGTGGCGGCCAGAGCCGTGAGAGCCGGGAACACGGTGACAGAGTCGTTGGTCCAGCCCGAATATCCCCAGTTGTCCCAGTTGATTTCGGCCCTCACCCCGTGGGGGCCGTCGCTCATCCATAGCTCCGGGATGCCCAGGCGGGGACATCCGGCCGAAGAAAACTTGCTCTGGGCATGGCACAAGGCCACCTTCTCAGCCGTCGTCATGCGCGAGAGGGCATCCTCCACGCGGTCATCGAGCGGGGCGTTGCGGTCGAGATACAGCGGAGTCTGCGCTGATGCTGCCGCCGAAGCAAACAGTAATGAAGTAATGATAAGATTACGTTTCATAGTGTATAGTGTATTATCTTGATTTTATCGTAGTTGATGCAGGGCGCAGTCCGGCAGAGGAAGCCGAGACGGAGATGTCGCCCTTCTCACCGTTGTTTTGCACGATAAGCAGAGCCTTGCCGTAGAAGGCATGTCTCTTGTCGTCTTTGAAGCGCTCAAGAGATGTCTGGCTACCGTTGTCAACACCGGCATTGAAACCGGCACCCGTCACATCAAACTTGATGAGATCAGCGGCATCCGGACAGATGTTGCCATCCTTATCCACCACCTTGACAGTGATGAAGCTGAGGTCACGGCCATCGGCGGAGATTACATCGCGGTCGGGCTCCAGCACGATACGGTAAGGCTCGCCGGCCGTGGCGATTTTACGTTCGGCCACTATCCTGCCACCCCTTTTGGCGACGACACTCACCTCGCCGGGCTCGTAGGTCACGCGCCACCAGGCGTGAAAGTCGTCATCGCCCTTGGAGCGTATCCCCTGGCTGACACCGTTGACAAACAGCTCCACCTCATCGGCGTTGTTGTAATAGCACCACATATCCACCGTGTCGTCGGGGGTGTGATTCCAGTGGGGGAAGAGATGGAGCACCTGCTTGTCGGGGCGCCATTGGCTCTGATACATATAATATACGTCCTTGGGGAATCCGGCCAGATCCACTATACCGAAATAGGAGCTGCGGGCAGGCCAACCGTAGGGCGTGGGTTCGCCGAGGTAATCGAATCCTGTCCAGATGAACTGTCCGGCTATGTAATCGTTATCGAGCACCTGGCGCAGGTTATCCTCGTGCGAGCTGCCCCAGGGCACATGGCAATTGTCATAGGCCGAGCACTTGAACGACTCATCGTAATAAGGTACATCCCATCTTGTCGGACAAATAATCACGCTGTCGGATGGTGACACATAATAGCCGCGTGTCTGCAGGGCCGACACACTCTCGGTGATGATGAAGGGCTTGCCGGGGAAATTGGCAGGGACATCCTTGAGCTTGCCGTTGTTGTAATTATAGCCGATGATGTCGAGGGCGCCCGAGCGGAAGAGATGATTGCCGGGATCGCCCTCGTTGCAGCCGGCCGTGACCGGGCGCGTGGGATCGAGCGAGCGAGTCATGTCGGCGAGTTTTGCTGTAAGCAAAGAGTTGACGCTCATCTCCGCATCCTCGCCGGCGAGCATATCCTTGGAGTGGCCGAAATTGAGAATCAGGTTGGCCTCCTCAAGGCTGAGCGTGTCGGCATTGGCGTCGCTCCACTGCTCAAGCACCTCATTGCCGATGCTCCACATTATCACCGACGGATGATTGCGGTCGCGTCTGATCAGGTCGGTGAGGTCGCGCTCGTGCCAGTCGTCGAAATAGCTTGAATAGTCGTGTGAGGTCTTGCGCTTGCGCCACATATCGAATGTCTCGTCCATCACGATCAGGCCCATGCGGTCGCAGAGCTCCAGCACCTCAGGTGCCGGCGGGTTGTGACTGCAGCGGTAGGCGTTGACACCCATCTCCTTGAGTATCTCGAGCTGGCGCTCAATGGCCCGTGTGTTTACAGCCGCACCCAATGCGCCGAGGTCGTGGTGCATACACACACCGTTGATCTTCATCGGCTGGCCGTTGAGAGAGAAACCATGCTCGGCGTCAAAGCTGAAGTATCGGATACCGAAAGGCGTGGAGTATGTGTCGAGGATGTTGTCGCCCAGGGTGATATGCGAGACGGCAGTGTAGAGAGCCGGTGACGAGGGGCTCCACAAATCCGGACGCTTGACGCGGAACGTCTGCTCCACCGCGAGATTACCGGTGGTGAAATCCGTGGTGTCGTTAGCCACGAGGCGACCGTCAGGGGCATATATTCCTGTCACCAATGAATATGTGGCCCGGTCGGGAAGCTTACACTCGATGGTGGTGGCGATATCGACCGTGGCCTCGTAAGCGCTGACATCGGGAGTGGTGACGCACGTGCCCCAGAGCGCGACGTGTACGGGATTGAGCACGCGCATCCATACGTTGCGGTATATTCCGCAGCCGGAATACCAGCGGGAGTTGGGCTGCTCGGCGTTGTCAACACGCACGGCTATCACATTACGTTCGCCCCACTTGATATATGGAGTGATGTCGTAGCTGAACGATGCGTATCCGTATGGACGGGTGCCCAGCTCCTTGCCGTTGATATAGACGGTGGAATTCATGTAGGCCCCGTCGAAATCCACAAACACCATCTTGTCTTTGAGCGACGCGGGCATTGTGAAATCCTTGCGGTACCAGCCGATGCCGCCTGGCAGGGCGCCTCCGCCGGTGCCGGAGGGGTTATCCTGAGAGAAATCGCCCTCGATGGCCCAGTCGTGGGGCAGGTTGAGCACGCGCCATGCCGAGTCGTCGTAGTCAGGCGACATGGCATCCCCGGGGTCGCCGAGGCTGAAGCGCCAGTCGTCGGTAAGCGGCACCGCGCGCGGATCCGAGGCGTGAGAATAAAATGCGCTGCCTGCAAGCAGGCAGCACATCAGGGTAAGTATCTTATTGAGGTTCATGCAGATCAGAGTTTGATTGTCTTGGCGGTGCCGTTGTATTTCACCTTCTTGCCCTTGGCGTTTTTGTCGTAGGCCACGGGCTTGTCTTTGGAAACCTTGACGATATTGAAGTTGCGGCTCTGCAGCATTCCGTCAAATTCGCCCTCACGGTCACCTATGGTGAATGTGGCCGCCGCATCATTGTATATCAACGGAATCTTTGCGAATTTGCCTTTCTCGTAGTTGTAGTTTACATTTTCGTCTTCGTAGAGCACGAATTCGCCGTCGGCACCCTCATATACAAACACGGTGATATCCTCGGCAGGTTTCTCATCGCTGTACTGGATGTCCGGTCCGAAAGGAATTATGGCACCCCCACGGGCAAAGAGGGGCATACGCTCGTAAGGCGCGTCGACATTGCGTGTGGCACCGCCCGCGATATGGCTGCCGCTGTAGAAATCATACCAGTCGCCGGCCGGGAAGTAGACGTCGCGGCTGCGTGCGCCGTAGGTGTAGACCGGAGCCACGAGCAGGGCCGGGCCAAACATATATTGGTCGCCGATACCGCGCACGTTCTTGTCAGAGGTGAAGTCCATCACCATCGGGCGCATGATTGTATAGTCGTCAAAGTGGGTCATGCCGGCCATCGAATAGAGATAGGGCATGAGGTCGTAGCGCAGGCGTGTGTAATCCACGATGGTCTTGTAGGCGGGGTGATCGGCCGGAGCGAGGTTGTAGACTTCGCGTGTGGGCCACTGGCCGTGGGTGCGGTACATGGGCGCGAAGGCGCCGAACTGATGCCAGCGTGCGTTGAGCTCGCGCCATTCCTTGAGGTCTTCATTCT
>CAZBWZ010000077.1:0-10552 GCA_964495725.1 uncultured Bacteroides sp. | reverse complement strand
TAAATTCCATGACAATCAACAAATTATCTCATTTTTATAATGGATTTCACACCACAATACTTTGGCTGAATAGTTACTAATTGTTAAATAAACTGTTAACATTATTAAAATAATCTTATTAATTACTTACATATTTCCGTACCTGCACATAATTTATTAATTTTGTGATGTTTAATTCAGCATCGCGATGTATCTTGACTCTATTGTCAAGCTATTCGCTCTTCAAGTGTTAATACGTATCTGATATCATCATGAAGTTAAGATCAACTACAGTCATAGCCTTCACCACCTTCCTGCTATCGCTTGCAGCCTGCAAGGGAAGAAGTAGCTCGGATGCTGTGACAGAAAGTGCGGATTCTACAATGGTCACTGATGATGCAGTTACCCGACAAGAAATGACACGTCTGCCTGATACAACATTGGAATCGGCACGTGTGATCAGATTCCAAGTTGATGTCAAAGACAACAATATACAGCCCACGCTATCCTCGCTCGACGACCTTTACCAAGATGCGCCGGGCGTTTTCACTTTCAGAAAAGGCATATATCGTCAGGCTGACTTCGGTGGAAAGATCAGCGGTACTCCGACTGGATTCGAAGTGGTGTGGACTTTTGACACTAAATATAAGGGAGATTGGGGCGGTGGCACCGGCTGGACCGGACAACCCCTGTACATCGAGTGGCCAGATTCATTACACCAACGGCTCGTCAAGTCGGGTATAATGGATACCACATCTTCCGGCAAGGAGATTATGGTTGGGTCGCTGAATGGCAATGTATATTTTATCGATTACGAATCCGGTAAGGAGACACGCCGCCCAATAGATGTCGGAAACCCTATCAAAGGTACAATCTCTCTTGACCCCACCCTCAACGGTAATCTCTATGTAGGTCACGGTATCCCCGATAACGAACCATTCGGACAGATTACTGTCAATGTCTTCAAGAATCAGATCACAAGCGTATTCCCACGAGACCCCAAAGCACAACGAGCATGGGGAGCATACGATTCATCAGCTCTGCGTGTTGGTCAGTTTGTATATCGTCCCGGAGAAAACGGTTCTATCTACAAGTGGTATGTCGGTGATGTCAAGCCCAGGTTGCAATCCGTACTGAGATACACCGTCAACGGCTATGCTCCCGGTGTCGAGTCATCCATGGCAGTCTATAGCAATTACGGATACATCGCTGACAACCATGGTAATATAGTATGTTTCAATCTTGACACACTTAATCCGGTCTGGTGTTACAGGCTCGGTGACGACATTGATTCAAGCATAGTGCTTATCGTAGAAAACGATCATCCGTATATCTATACCGGATGCGAAATCGACCGTCAGGTCACGGGCACAGCTAAATACATTAAGCTCGATGGAATCACCGGTGATAAACAATGGTCGCTCAAAGTCGATGGATTAAGACGTGAGGATGGGAATAAGCACTTCGACGGGGGCTTCTACAGCACGGCTCTCCCCGGCACCGCCGATTGCGATTCGCTCTTGTTCATCAATTGCGTGCTGAATACCAATGGTAGCAACGGACAGTTCATGGCCATCAACCGTAATACCGGTAAGATTGCATACACCACCCCCACACATTATTACGCCTGGTCTTCTCCCGTAGGGTTTGTAAATGACTCCGGCAAAATGTATGTTGTGACAGGCGACTGTCTGGGACGACTCTATATTATCGACGGAGCAAATGGCAAGATAATCGCCGAAAAGTCCGTAGGCTACAATTTTGAATCATCACCCGTGGTGCATGGTGACAATCTGGTCGTAGGCTCACGTGGCACAAAATTATTCAAAGTAAGGGTCACTACTGATCCGTCTCCAGATCGACCTTTAGAATTTAATAATTGATCTTACACTTAAATCTAAAAAACATAAATGCAAATGAGCAAAAAAATCATCTTGCTTCTCACAGCGGTAATCGCATTTGTTTCTGTATCGGCACATTCATTCAAATCCTACACCAATAAAGTGAAGGACGGATATAACTTCTGGCTCTCCACACCAAGTGGTGACAACACACAGAAGAAACCTCTCGTAATTTTTCTTCATGGGGCAAGCCTGCAGGGCAACAATCTTCAGAAAGTACTCAGATACGGTACTCTGGATGCTATATCAAAGGGACTCGATATTGATGCATACGTAATGGCTCCACAGACTGTAGGAGCATGGAAACCTGCAAATGTGATGAACTCGGTTGATTATGTACTCAGCATCTGCAAGAACATTGACACAGACAGGATTTACGTCATCGGCATGAGCCTCGGTGGATACGGCACAATTGATGTGGCAGCAACATATCCCGACCGTATCGCCGCAGCGATGGCTATCTGCGGTGGCGGCAATGCCAAGAATCTTGCTAATCTCAACAAGCTCCCGCTGTGGATTATTCATGGCACAGCCGACCGTGCCGTCTCTATCAAAGAAAGTGACAGGGTAGTGAATGTGATGAAAAATGCCGATGGCCGCGCATCACGACTCATATACACACGTGTTCCAGGAATGAATCACTCCGAACCCGCACGCTTGCTCTACATGCCCAGTGTCTACGAATGGCTCCTCTCCCACTCCCTCTCCGACAGTAAGCGTGAGGTATCAAAGGGATTTGACATCAACAATACGACCCTACGTGGAGCCTACCGTTCAATAAAATCCAAAAGAGTGACAGTGGAAAGCGCTTCTAAATCATTAACCAAACTTCACCTCTGATCATATTTACAGAATCATAAAGGCGGCCGGATTCTTGATAATACGGCCGCCTTTGTGATTAATATGAAATAAATTTCAGTAATCTATCGGTCAGTCAAATTTCTTGCGTCTGAATACAAAGTTACGGCCGAGGTATTTCTCCCGTACAGTTGGATTCTCTGCAAGCTCCTCAGAGGTTCCCTGAAACAGGATTCTTCCTTCAAAAAGCAGATACGACCGATCTGTGATACTGAGTGTCTCAGGAGCATTGTGGTCAGTGATCAATATGCCGATATTCTTCTCCTTAAGTTTATACACGATAGACTGGATATCCTCCACGGCGATAGGATCGACTCCGGCGAAAGGTTCGTCAAGCATGATGAACTTAGGGTCGATAGCAAGGCAACGGGCAATCTCCGTACGTCGACGCTCACCACCCGAAAGCTGGTCACCGAGATTCTTGCGTACTTTCTGGAGGCGAAACTCGCTGATCAGACTCTCAAGTTTATCTTTCTGATAACTTTTTGGCTTATTGGTCATCTGTAGCACAGCCCTGATATTATCTTCTACAGAGAGCTTGCGAAACACAGATGGCTCCTGAGCAAGATATCCGATACCTTCTTTGGCTCGTTTATATACAGGATACTTTGTAATATCTTTATTATCGAGGAATATCTTTCCGGCATTGGCCTGTACAAGTCCGACGGTCATATAGAATGTTGTAGTCTTTCCTGCTCCGTTAGGTCCTAAAAGTCCTACAATCTCACCTTGTGTCACGTTAATCGATACGTTGTTGACTACGGTACGTTTACCATAACGCTTCACCAGATTCTCGGTACGTAGCACAAGTTTCTTTTCTTCCGGTAGCACTATATCACTCTGCTCCACAGATACCTTATCCGCCTCGTCTTCTATCACCTTAATCTCACCTGTCTCCTTACCGGCCGACTGATTGGTGATTACGGCAAAAGAGGTATCACCCTCCACCGGCAGCTCCAGAGGTTTCACATCCTGATTCCGTTCTTTCCTGAAAAACACAAGTCCCATCTGTATCTTGTAATTAAGTTAACTAAAGTTTCCTCTGGTTCTTGCTTAGCCGGCTCTCGATATAGTCGGTAAGTAGCGTGATGGCAACTGTATTGCTACCACCCTGCGGAATAATCAGATCTGCGTAACGTTTCGATGGCTCGATATACATGCAGTGCATCGGCTTGAGTACATCCTGATATCTGTCGATTACCATCTGAGGTGTGCGCCCACGCTCTATACAATCACGGGCTATGACACGAATCAGTCGCTCGTCCGGCTCAGCATCGACAAACACCTTTACATCCATCAGGTCGCGTAATTCTTTTTCATTGAGCACAAGTATTCCTTCGACTATCACGACATCTGTAGGATTCACCCTCACGGTTTCTTTCTGGCGTGTACAGGTCAGATATGAGTATGTGGGCATATCAATAGGCTTGCCCTCCCTGAGTTGCCTCAGGTGGTAGATAAGCAGAGTCCACTCTATGGCTGCCGGCTCATCAAAGTTAATTTTCGCCCTCTCTTCAGCCGGAACATGGCTCGAATCCTTATAATACGAATCCTGTGGTATCACAGCTACTTCGCCGGGGGCAAAGCTATCCATGATCTTATTCACCACCGTGGTCTTTCCCGATCCTGTGCCTCCGGCTATTCCTATAATCAACATAAGCGATAATATTCATTCAGTTATCTCAATAGACTCAATCTATGCAACTAAGTAGATAGTCGTGTTAATCGTATACCGTAATATGACTATGAACTTATATTAAATGAGTATTTATTTTGCCACGAAATTACAACTTTTTTTGTAACTTTGCAAAGATAATTATCATACCACGATATTCGTGGCTCAATGAGACAGACATAAACACATATACATAATGTTTCTGACAGAATACCTAAGCACTTTCGGGCGCTACTGCATCTTTCTGAAAAAAGTGTTCAGCATACCCGACAGATGGCGCATCTATCTGCGTCGCTCCATCGATGAAATATACACCCTCGGTATCGATTCGATACCGCTTGTCATAATCATCTCCATATTCATCGGCGCCGTAATTGCCATACAGATGCAGCTTAATGTCACATCACCGATTATGCCATCATATTCGGTAGGTCTGGCCACTCGTGAGATCATCCTCCTGGAATTCTCCAACTCTATCCTATGTCTTATTCTTGCAGGAAAAATCGGATCCAATATCGGTAGCGAGATCGGCACCATGAGAGTGACTGAGCAGATTGATGCTCTTGAGATAATGGGCGTTAATTCCGCCAACTTCCTTGTTCTCCCCAAAATCACCGCCCTCGTGCTGTTCGTGCCCGTGCTCTGTGTGCTCAGTATAGGCACTTCGATGCTCGGTGGTTCGCTTGTAGCTCTGACGACCGATCTTATACCTATCAACAAATTCATCTACGGTCTGCAAGCTTTTTTCCAGGAATGGTATGTGTGGTATGGTATCATCAAGTCATTCTTCTTCGCGTTCATCATTGCATCAGTGGCATCGTTCTACGGATACTATGTCAAAGGCGGTGCGCTTGAAGTCGGTAAAGCGAGCACCAACGGCGTGGTAGCCAGCTCTATTTTAATCCTGCTCGCCGATGTAATCCTTACAAAACTCCTGCTCTAATGATTGAGGTAAAAAATGTAACCAAGTCGTTTGAAGACAAGACTGTGCTTCACGACATCAGTGCCGTGTTCGAGACAGGCAAGACCAATCTCATTATCGGACAGAGCGGCTCGGGCAAGACAGTGCTTCTGAAGTCTCTCGTCGGCCTCATGCATCCCGAAAAAGGTGAGATTCTTTTTGACGGCCGAAACATAATGGCAATGAACAACAACGAGATGAAGCAACTGCGCAAGGAGGTGGGAATGCTTTTTCAAGGGTCAGCACTCTTTGACAGCGAAACAGTGCTTGGCAACGTGATGTTTCCACTGACTATGTTCACCGACATGTCACGTCAGGAGGCGCTTGACCGGGCTGAGTTCTGTATCGGCCGTGTCAACCTCAAGGGAGCAGAAAATAAATATCCGGCCGAAATTTCAGGTGGTATGCAGAAACGTGCGGCCATAGCACGAGCAATCGCTCTTAATCCTAAATACCTATTCTGCGACGAGCCCAACTCGGGTCTTGATCCACGCACATCTATAGTAATCGATGAGCTCCTCAGCGACATCACTCATGAATACAACATCACCACAATAATCAATACCCACGATATGAACTCCGTGCTGGGTATCGGTGAAAACATCATATTCATCAACAAAGGCTACCGTGAATGGGTAGGCAACATGAAGGAAATCTTCGCTACGACCAACGAAGCTCTCAACGACTTCGTCTTTGCAACCGACCTGTTCCAGCAGGTCAAGGATTATGTGGTAGAACACGGATTCACAGCCAAGGGCTCGGCACGCAGAAATCACACGTCATGAGATTTGCTGACATCCCGGGTCATTCCGACATTAAGGAGAGGCTGGCACAACTTGCCGACACCGACCGAATACCTCACGCCCTCTTGCTCGAAGGCCCCTCCGGGTCAGGAAAATTCGCTCTTGCACGAGCTTTCGCTCAATATATCCATTGCGAAAACCCCAAAGATGGCGACAGCTGTGGCAGATGCCCGTCGTGCCGCCAGCACGAGACATTCAACCATATTGACACAGTATATTCCTTTCCTGTGGTAAAGCGAGTTGGGCCGCTCAGTGATGACTATATCTCGGAGTTTCGCGAATTTCTCACAGACAGCCCTTTCATGGATTTTGAGCATTGGCTTGAAAAACTTGACAATATCAACGCTCAACCTGCTATTTATGTGGATGAAGCAAATGATCTGCTACGAAAAGTAAGCTATACCACACACAGCGCGAAATATCGTATAGTGATTATGTGGCTGCCGGAGCGTCTGCGCGAAGATGCCGCCAACAAGCTACTGAAGTTGATTGAGGAGCCATCTCACGACACACTGTTTATTTTCACCTCCGACAATCCAAAGGCCATTCTGCCCACGATTTATTCACGCACCCAGCGTATTTCCGTCAAGCGTTTTCCCGACTATGTGATTGCCGATTATATGTCGGCTACCTGCTCGATGTCGCCTGAGGATGCGGCCGAAATTGCTCGTCTCGCAGCCGGCAACATCGTAGAGGCTATCAGACTTGAGAATATGTCTAAGGACCGCAACCTATATCTCGATTATTTTATGCAGCTCATGCGTAAAGCATATACTAAACGGGTTGGCGAACTCAAGGAATGGTCAGCCGACCTCACAGGTATCGGTCGTGAACGCGAGATGCAATTCTATGAATATTGCGCCCACATGTTGCGCGAAAATTTCATCCTCAATCTTAATGTACCGGATCTCAACCGTCTCACGGTCCCCGAGATGGAATTCAGCAGACGTTTTTCTCCATTTATCAATGAACGCAATGCCGTACAGCTGTTCAGAGTCATGAGCGACGCACGTGCCGACATAGCCGCGAACGGCAATGGACGTATCATCAACTTTGACGTAGCCCTGAAAGTAATCCTACTTCTTAAGTAACCTCACTCACCTGTCTATTCCTATGCTTTCTTTTCTAAGTCAGGTTGCAGCACATATCTCAGTCTCGCGCAGAGATCTTTCAAAGACCACCATAGTTTTTCCCAACCGGCGTAGCGCCCTCTTCTTCGGTCGCTGTCTGCGTGATGTCACCTCAGAAATGACATTCATGCCACGCCTGGTATCAATATCTTATTTCACACAGCAATTCTGTGACTCTGTTCTCGCTGATGACACCAGACTCGTGATGATCCTTTATAAGGTCTATTGCCGTATTCTCATAAGGCATAACCGTGAAGAGCAGATCCCCGACTTCGATTCATTCTATTTCTGGGGACGTATTCTTCTCAATGATTTCAGCGATATTGACGCCTATCTGTGCAACCACACAGAGTTATTCGATAATGTCAAGTCATTGCGCGAGATTTCTGCCAATTACCTTACTGACGAACAGAAAGAAGTAATAGCGCTGCTGTGGGGTAAGCAAAGCGTGCCTGAGGATACAGACAGCTTCTGGCGCCACATCTCCAAACCCGACAATCCCGACAGCCCGTGGGATCACTTCATCAGCCTCTGGGAAATACTCGGCGAACTCTATGATGACTTCATCACCGAACTTGGTAAATCTCATTATCCTCTCGCATATTCCGGTCTGCAATCCCGTAAAGCATACCAGCGAATCAAAAACATGAGTCTCGAAGATTTTCATGGTCGAAGATATATCTTTGTCGGATTTAATGTGCTCTCTACCGCTCGAGAAATGATCATGAAGCGGCTTCAGAGCCTCGGTATCGCCGAATTTTATTTCGACAGCACGCCGTCTCTGCTAAGGGATACAAGAGCTGGTGAAATAATCGACCGGCTGGTAAAGATGTTCCCCATGCCGGATGGATTCAGACCGCATCCGGGCCCGGATTGTAAGGATGTCGAGATTATATCATGTCCGTCGGGTGTTGCTCAGGCCAAAGCTATGGGTAAAGAGCTCGACATGATGAAAGACAGCTGGACAAATGATGATAAATCCCTGGCTGAGGACAAGATGCTGGGCACAGCGGTAATCTTTGCAGATGAGGCCATTCTGTTGCCGTCGCTTTACTCCATACCCCCGAGTGTACCTGTCATAAACATCACCATGGGGCTTCCGTTCAGCGCAACACCATTCGCCGCGCTTATGTCTTCGCTTATCTCCATGCACCTCCGTTCATATAATGTGCGTGGTGAGATACATTATTTCTATAAGGATGTCACCGACCTGCTCATGCATCCTTATATCAATCTTATTGCCGGAGATGATGCCGCTTTGATTTCTAAGGAGATATTCAACTTGAGACTGTACAATGTCGATGCATCCTGGCTCATGGAGAAATCCACCTCTCTTGATTTCATTTTCACCCCTATTGTTGACCAGACAGATATTAATGCCATCAAGGGATATATATCTAATCTCATAACAAGATTATCCGAAAAATTAAAACAGATAGCCGGTGACAGGAATAATTATTACGAGCTGATAATACTCGATGGCTATCGCAAAGCAGTAGATGACCTTTGCAACTATGTGGAAACATACGGGATACAGATGCATGAGCGCACCTTTCTGCAGATGATTGAGCGCACAGTTGCCTCGGGCCGTCTCAACTTCGCGGGTGAGCCACTCGAAGGTCTTCAGTTTATGGGCATTATGGATACCCGGTGTCTCGACTTCGATAACATAATCCTCATGTCGATGAATGAGAAAGTGTTTCCTCGCCGCAACTATAACCCCTCCCTCATTCCGGCAGCCTTGAGAGCCGCATACATGCTGCCTACTCAACAACAGGAAGAGGCTTCGTACGCATATCAATTCCTGCGCCTCGTGTCACGGGCCAAAAGAGTACGTCTCCTTTTTGATTCACGTACCAATGGCTCAGCCGGTGAAATGTCACGTTACCTGTCCCAACTCCTCTATCTCCATCGTGACCTTGGGGTAAGGATAAAGAATCTTACCATGGAAGCAATGGTAGTGGAGCCAGAACCTCTGGTAATCGAAAAGACACCGGAGGTTATCGCTGAGCTGCGGCAGTTTTACAGAGGTGGACAAAAAAGGCTTTCTGCCTCCGCCCTAAAGACTTACATGGCATGTCCGCTGCACTTCTATCTCCAATATGTCAGGGGTATTCGTGTCAACGAAGCCCACATGGATTATATTGACGCATCCTCATACGGTTCTGCAATCCACGCCGTAGCACAGAAACTGTATCAGCCGTATGAAGGCAAGATTGTGACACCGGAGATTATCTCGGAAATACTCAAGGCCGAAAAGCTACACGGGTATATTGAAAGACTCGCGCTGGAAGCACTCGATACAATCTGCTATAAGGGCCGATATTCATCGCGCCTCAATTCATTACCTGGTGAAGGACAGGTAACGGCTAAGATCATTACAAGATACATCACTGAGATGCTCAGACAAGAACGGGAGTATGAGCCTTTCACTTTTCTCGGAGCCGAGGTAGGTGAGCATAACTCATTTGTGTGGGACATCAACAATAAGTATTCCCTTAACTTCACTATGTCGATTGACCGCATAGATCGTATTGCCAAAGGAGAAACTGATAATGATGACCACCTCAGGTTTATCGACTACAAGACCGGTTCTGACTCGCTCAAGGCTTCAAATCTTGATAGTATTTTCTCTAATCATGACAGCGGTGGTATTTTCCAGCTCTTGCTTTACAGCCATGCGTTCGCCCGCAACGGATTCAAGGGCAAGATACAGCCGTTGATCTACAAGTTTGTCACTGTGGCTACTGACGGACTGCCACCACTGACCTTCAACAAGAAACCTCTGCTTGATTATCGTGATGTCGACAATGGCGATGATACTTTCTATGGCCGCTTTGAAGAACTCATCGACCGGATATTTGAGGAAAAAGGAGACCATCCTTTCGTGCAGTCCCCGGATGAAAGTGATTGTGTCTTCTGTCCGTTTGCCCAACTTTGTGACAGATATCCCGAGAAAAAATTCTGATTCATTCATCAATTTTCCCTGAATACCCATAAGAATGTCAGGTCTATATATTCATGTACCGTTCTGTCACGCCAAGTGCGCCTACTGCGGCTTTTATTCGTCACCGGATACAAGTCTCACTGAGCGGTATGCCCTGGCACTGGTAAAGGAGTGGCATTTGCGCAGACACGAGATAAAGTCTGAATTTACCACAATATATATCGGAGGTGGCACCCCTTCAATCCTGTCTGAAGACAGCCTCTCGATAATTTTAGACGGTATTCCAAAAGATGGGGAG